>JBGTIE010000161.1:0-29148 GCA_041745855.1 Lysobacterales bacterium
TTGCGTTCCGAAGCGCCCTGGGCGATTGCGCGGATATTTACCTGGGCCCGACCGACCGCATCGAACAAGCGCGCGGCGATGCCCGGCCTGCCGGTCATGCCGTCACCGACGACCGCCAGCACGGTGGTGTCGTCCTGCCGATGCACGCGCTGGATGCGGCCGTCGGCCAGTTCGCGCTCGAAGGCGTGTTCGATGATCAGCTGCGCCCGCGGCGCGTCCGGCAGCCGCACCACGAAACAGATCGAGTGCTCCGAGGAACCCTGCGAGATCATCACCACCGAAATTCCACCGACCCGCAAGGCGCCGAATACACGCTCGGCGGTGCCCGGTACGCCGATCATGCCGGCGCCCTCGATCGTCACCAGCGACAGCTCGTCGATCGTCGACAGACCCTTGACCGGTGGCTCCGGCGCGCTGTTGCGCTCGATCCGGGTGCCGGGGTGCTCGGGTTTGAAGGTATTCCGGATGATCAGCGGCAGGCCGCGCTCGGTTGCCGGTGCCATCGTCTGCGGATGGATCACCTTGGCGCCGAAGTAGGCCAACTCGAAGGCTTCTTCGTAGGACAGCCGCGGTAGCGGGAAGGCGTCCGGCACCAGCCGCGGATCGGCGCTGAGCACGCCGTCGACATCGGTCCAGATGTGGATTTCGGCGGCATCGAACAAGGCGCCGAAGATCGAGGCGGAATAGTCGCTGCCATTGCGACCTAACGTGGTGGGGTGACCGGCCTCGTCACGGGCGACGAAGCCGGTGACCACGACCGGGAAGCCCGGGTGCGCTGCGCGCCATTGCGCCAGCCGCGACTGCGTCGCCGGCCAGTCGACCGCAACGAAGGTCTCCTGTGGCTGCACCACCAGCACCTCGCGCGCATCCAGCAAAACCGCCGTCTGGCCCTGCGCGCGCAGCAGATGGGTCAACAGGGTCGCGCTCAGTACCTCGCCCAAACCGGAAAGCAGCGCCAGCACCGGCTCGGGTACCAGCCCCAGCAGTTCGATCCCGCGCAACAGATTGCGGGCGTTGTCCAGCGTCGGCTGCAGCGCCTGCCAGGCCGCGTCGGCCGCGTCGCCCAGCAAGGCGTCGGCGACGTCACGATGACGCTGGACCAGTTCGGCGTGACTGGCGGTCCAGCCACCGTCACCGGCCGCTGCCTGACGCGCCAGCCCGATCAGATGATCGGTGACCCGCTGCAGCGCCGAGACGATGATGACCTGATCCTCACCGCGGCGGTCCGCGAGCAAGGCGCATACATGCGCGATGCGCTCGGCACTGGCCAGACTGGAGCCGCCGAATTTGTGTGCCACCACCTGCATGCAAAGCACTCCTGACGATGAAATACGCGGTACACCCGGCGCCGCAACCAGCGCGCATCCCTGGCGATTCTCGAAGATGGGCGGCGTGCCCAACGAACAGACGCCGCCGCGCCGACAGCCCTGACCGCTATCACAGCACGTGAAAACCCCGTCAGGGAACCCCCGCGGTGACATCCTATGCTGCAGTGCAGCTTGATGTCATTCAGGAATGGTTTATTTTCTCACCCAGATTTTGGAAAGCCGGTATCCGGATCATCGGAAGAAATGGGGAGGGGCTGCCCGCCGCGGTGCATTCCGCGGCGGGTTTGTTTTATCAGGGCCCAGGGGATAGGGCCCAGGGCCCAGAAAAGCGGCCCCGCGTTTGCCTGATCCCCATCGACCGCAGCTCAAGCTCGCTCCAGGCCGCTTTGACTGGGCCCTGGGCCCTATCCCCTGGGCCCTTGCTCTCAATAGACCTCCCCCACCATGCACCGCAAACTCCCGCCAGCCTTCTCGATCTCGTCCAGGGCGACGCTGTGAATGTCGAAGCCCAGCGCTTCGATCCTTGCCTGCGTTGCGGGCCTTAGCGCGTCGGCGGCGCGGGTGCTCATCCAGAGTTGATCGTCGCTCAGCGCGATGCAGTTGGCGACGAAGTTCTGCTTCTCGCCCGCATCCACCTCGACCAGCGCGGCGCCGTGGATCTGGCGCAGGGCGTCGATCCAGGCAGGGTCCGCCAGGCCGTCGGGGTGCAGCAGCAGGCCGCGGCTGCCGAGGGCGCTCATGATGACGTTGGTGTGGTACTCGCCCGGCGCCAGCGCGAAGCACAGGGTCCGGGCGAGTCCGAAAGCTTCGTCCATCGCCGCTGCGCCGGCGTGGTCGCAGCGTTCAGACAGCCCGCAATAGCCAATACTGCGGCCGCGATCGATGACCAGGCTGCCGGTCAGTTCGGCCACCAGCCCGCGGCCGGACAGATCGTGCACCTGCAGCCCCAGTTCCGCCGCCAGACGCTGCCGAATGACCAAATCCAGCGCCTCCCGCTGGCGGCTGGAATGACGCATTGCACCAATGATCAGTCGGCCCGGCGCGGTTGCAAATACATTGTTCGGAAACACCGCCTCGGGGGTGGCCGGATCGCCGGGCAGGGTCAGTACCAGATGACCGCCCGCGCGCAACGCATCGACCAGTGACTGCCACTGCGCGATGGCGCGGTCGGTGTCAAAGCCGCCGCTCTGCGCCCCGGGCTGGCCCGGTTGCATGTACAAATTGTCCAGCGCCGAATCGTCGACATGGCGAAAGCCGTCTGGACGCCGCAGCAGCAGCATGCGCGGGTAGCGGGAGTTCGCTTGGTCGGGGCCCTTGGGCCATTGCTTGGCAAGTGAAAAGGGGTCGTCCAGCAACATGCGATGTTCCTCAAGAGGTCCGCAAAAGCGCACGGGAAGGTTCCCGTTCCACGAAAGCCCAGATTATCTTCATATCCCCCCTTTCGGCGCCTCCGACGCCGGTGCTAGCATCGCTCACCGAAAACTTGGGGGAGGCGCGATGGGCATGCATTTGGGATTTGCACCGGTCGCGCTGCGCGCGCTGCCGTTCGTGTTGAGTGGTCTGATGCTGGGGAGTTGCAGCCACGTCAGTGAGCGCGCCACCGATGCGCAGCTGGTGTCACCAAATCAAGAGAACAGTGTTGCCGTCTGGCCGAAGCGCTCGATTGGTACCCGCGACCGGCCGAATGCCCGCGCCGAGTGGTTCTACGGCCAGCGCGCCTATCCGCAAGCGAAAATTCCCGAAGGGGCGCGCCAGAAGGCGTTGCTGCAGGCGAGCAAGATCCCCGAAGTTGCCAAGCGCGAAACGGACGGTTCCAAAGCCAGCGCAAACAGCCTGTGGACGCCGGTCGGCCCGCTCGGCTTCAACTCGTTGATCGCGCCCAGTTGGGGTCAGATGAGCGGTCGGGTTCGCTCCATCGCGATCGATCCGACCAATGCCGATCGCCTGCTGCTGGGCGTCTCCACCGGAGGTGTCTGGCTGAGCAATGACGGCGGAGGCAACTGGACCCCGCTGACCGACAACCAGCCCTCTCTGGTCATCGGCGCGGTGGCGTTTGCGCCGAGCAATCCGCAGATCATCTACGCCGGCACCGGCGAGGGTAACGGCTCCTACTACAGCGTCGGAATTCTCAAGAGCACCGATGGCGGTGCGAGCTGGAACGTACTCGGCGCCACCGACTTCAATCGTGCCGCAATCGCCGGTCTGCTGGTCGATCCAACCAACCCGGACGTGGTCGTGCTGTGCGCCACCAAGGGTAGTCTGGGTTCGCGTGGCGGCGCGCTGGCGGAGGATTCGATCGGCGGCATCTACCGCTCTACCGACGGTGGTCAGAGCTACACCTTGACCGCCAACAATTTCTGTCGCGGACTGCATTCGGTGCCGGATGACTTCAATGTCATGTACCACTCCGCAACTGGCGTCGGAGCGCAGAATGGCTTGTACCGATCCGAAGACGCCGGCCAGAGTTGGAGCCTGGTCAGCGGCGCGGTCAATGGCGAGGATGTGCAACGGCTGGCAATCGGCCTGTCGCGCGACGGCAGCCGCATCTACATCGGTGGGCAGAAGGGCGAGGACATCGTTATCCAGCGCAGCGCTGATGGCGGTCAGAGCTGGAGCGACCCGCTGCTGACGCCCCTTCCGGATTCCAACGAGAGCGCGCCCGGCAATCCGCTGACCTACTGCGAGTCGCAGTGCGATTACGACAACGTCATCGCGGTCAATCCCTTCAATCCCGACGACGTGTTCTTCGGCGGCGTCGGTCTGTTCCGCTCGACCGATGGCGGAGCCACCTTCGACCGCGTCGGCGAGAACAACGAGCCACCGGCGCCGGGTCAGAACGGTCCGCTGCATGTCGACCACCATGCGCTGGTCTATCATCCGACGATCCAGGGCCTGCTTTTCAACGGCAACGATGGCGGCATCTATCGGACCACTGACGGCGGTGCCAACTGGACCTCGCTCAGCGGCACGATCGCGACCCTGCAGCACTACCACATCTCGCTCCACCCGACCGACCCGAACATCATGTTCACCGGCAACCAGGACAACGGCACCACCCGCCGAAGCAACAGCAACACCTGGACCGAGGTCGCCGGCGGCGATGGCGCCTTTTCGGCGGTCGATTTCACCAATCCGCAGATCGTCTTTGCCTCCACCACCGAGCTCAACATCCTCAAATCGACCAATGGCGGGGCCAGTTTCTCATCGGCGGGTTTCGAGCGCGAGCAGGGGGAGCCGGCCGATTTCATCGCGCCCTTCGTAATGGATCCGGTGAATTCGCAGGTGCTTTACGCCGGCACCAACCGGCTTTGGCGCACCACCGACAGCGCGGCCAGTTGGGCACCGATCAGCGATCAGCTGACCAGTAACGAAGGGGCCACATTGAGCTATATCGCGGTGGCCCCAAGCGACACCAGCATCGTCTATACGGTCGCCTCCGACGGCACGGTGGGTCGCTACACGCCTGCCGGCGGAAATATCGTCAGTGCCGCGCCGCTGCCGGGTCGCTACGCCACCGGTGTGGCGGTCAGTCCCACCGACGCCAACACGGTCTTTGTGAGCTACTCCGGCTTCAACAGCGCCACGCCGGATACGCCGGGGCATGTGTTCCGATCCACCGATGGCGGTGCCAGCTGGACCAATGTGTCCGACAATCTGCCGGATGCACCGGCGAATGCGGTTGCGATCCGCCCCGACCAGCCGAACGAGATCTATGTGGGTACCGATGTCGGTGTGTTCATCAGCTTCAGCGGCGGCGGCAGCTGGGAACGGATGGGCAACGGCATTCCGAACGCGGTGATCGGCTCGCTCGCGGTCAACGGCACCACCGGCATTCTCGCCGCGGCGACCTATGGCCGCAGCGTCTACACCACCCAGCTGGGCGCAGCCGCGCCGGGTGGCACGACCAACTACAGCTACACCTACTGGAATCCGAGCGAGCCGGGCTGGGGCTTCAACGCCCAGCACCAGGGCAATCTGCTCTACGGCACCTGGTACAGCTACGACCCGAATACGGGCGCGCCGATGTTCCTGACCGTCGAGGCCAACCAGACCAGCGAGGGCAACTTCGCCGGCCCGGTCTATCGTGTCTCCGGCACGCCGTTTGAGCTGATCAACAACGCGCCTGCCTTCACCGCGGTCAACGAAGTCGGCAGCGCGCAGTTGGTCTTCGACGGCAATGGTGCGCTGAGCCTGAGCTACAGCCTGTTCGGAGTGCAACAGAACAAGCAGCTCGAACGTTTCACTTTCGCCGCCAATCCGCCCACCTGCACCGGCACAACCGCCTCCCGCGCCGGTGCCAGCAACTATTCAGACCTGTGGTGGAATGCCGCCGAGCCCGGCTGGGGCCTGACCTTGGCGCATCAGGGAAACACGGTCTTCGTGCTCTGGTACACCTATGGCGCAGGCGGGGTGGACCAGTGGTTCAGCGGCTCGGCTCTGACCCTACAGGAAGACGGCAGCTTCGCCGGCGCCCTCCAGCGCCCCAACAGCGGCACCCCATTGCCCCAGATCAACGGGCCGGCCACCACTTTCCCGGTACCGCAGGTCGGTCTGGCCATCCTTGAGTTCAGCAACGGTGAGACCGGTACCTTCAGCTATCAGGTAGGCGACGTCACCCAGATGAAGCCGATCCAGCGCTTCGTCGTGGTCGGGGCGGATCAGCCCAAGCCGTTGTGTGTGCAGTAGCGCCAGGGCCCAGGGCATAGGGCCCAGGGCCCAGTAAAGCGAGGGCCCAGGGCATAGGGCCCAGGGCCCAGTAAAGCAGGGGTCCAGGGCATAGGGCCCATTAGAGCAAGGGCCCAGGGCATAGGGCCCAGGGCGGGCCCAAGGCCCAGTAGAGCGAAGGCCCAGGGCGTAGGGTCCAGGGCCCAGTAAAGCAGGGGCCCAGGGCATAGGGCCCATTAGAGCAAGGGCCAAGGGTATAGGGCCCAGGGCGGGCCCAAGGCCCAGTAGAGCGAGGGCCCAGGGCATAGGGTCCAGGGCCCGCGTGTTCTTGGCATACGCACGCGCTGCACTTCTTGCGCCAGTCCAACTGGGCCCTGGGCCCTGGGCCCTCGTCCTTATTCTCTTGTGCTTGAAACTAGCCTTGAACCCTCAACACCTCGGAGTGATACCGCATCATCCGCTCCACCTCGTTCTTCGAGCCGAGCATGACCGGTACGCGCTGGTGCAGGTCTTGCGGGATGATGTCGAGGATGCGACCGAAGCCGTCGGTCGCGGCGCCGCCGGCCTGCTCGACGATCATTGCCATCGGGTTGGCTTCGTAGAGCAGCCGCAGGCGGCCGCCGGCGGCGCGGCATTTGGCGTCGACCGGGTACAGGAAGACGCCGCCGCGAGTCAGGATGCGGTGTACGTCGGCAACCATCGAGGCGACCCAGCGCATGTTGAAGTCGCGCTTGCGTGGGCCGGTTTTGCCGGCCACCAGTTCGGCGACATAGCGCTGCACCGGCGCCTCCCAGTGGCGCTGGTTGGACATGTTGATCGCAAACTCGCTGGTGTCCTCAGGGATCATCGGATGGCGCTGGGTCAGCACAAAGCTGCCCTGTTCGCGATCGAGGGTAAATATGTTGACGCCATCGCCCAGGCTCAGCACCAGCACCGTGCTCGGGCCGTAGACGGCATAGCCGGCGGCGACCTGCTGCCGACCGGGGAGCAGGAAATCCTCGGCGGTCGGCTCGGACACGCCGTCCGGGCAGCGCAGCACCGAGAAGATCGTTCCGACCGAGACATTCACGTCGATGTTCGATGAGCCGTCGAGCGGATCGAAGACGAGCAGGTACTCGCCCTTCGGATAGCGGTGCGGAATCGGGTGCGGGCCGTCCATCTCCTCCGATGCGATCGCCGCCAGATGGCCGCCCCATTCATTGGCCTGGAGCAGGATCTCGTTCGACAGCACGTCGAGTTTCTTCTGCGCCTCGCCCTGGATGTTGGTGGTGTCCAGGTTGCCCAGCACACCACCCAGTGCGCCCTTGCCGACCGCGATGCTGATGCGCTTGCAGGCGCGCGCGACGACCTCGATCAGCAACCGCAGATCGGCGTTGATCTGGCCCTTGGCGCGCTGTTCTTCGATCAGGAATTGGGACAGAGATACGGCATTCACGCGGGCTCACTCCGGCGGCTGGTCGACGAGGGTCGGCAGTGTGGCGGCGAGCGCTCAAGGATGCAAAGGCTGGCGCTGGTACTGATCGATACGTTGCGCCACATCAACCGCCCAGGCGCTGCAGGCCTCGGCATTGGGATGAAAGCCGTCCGGCGCAAACTGGTCGTCGTTGGGCATTACCTGCATCGGCAGATGCAGCCTGGCCGCTCGCACGCTCGCGACTTCGCCGGCGATGCGGTCCAGCTGGCGGGCACGGTGGCCAAAGCTGCGCCGCAAGGCCGGCGGCAGGGCTGGAAAGCGATCCAGCGGCAGCAGGCCAAGGTGCACGCTCAAGTCGGTCTACTGCCAGTGACGCCGGCCAGGTCAGAAGCAGGCGATTGTCCGTCAAACATGCGTGCTGCGATCGCTGAGCACCCCGCCTGGCCTCTCCACCGACCCGGCAAGGCGCACGGCGACCAGGCTCAACGTATTTCGACGCTGCGCAGTTCAAAACCTCCCGCGACGGCCGTGCAAGCCAATGCACTGACAACGCGCCAGCGCCGGGCTGCCACGTCCGCAGTCGCCATTGTCCCTGGGCGTTTCGCTGTGCAATGGCGTATTGCAGTTGATCTGCGTAAACCCGGGCGTAGACGTGCGCCGCAACCCCGTTGACGTCATCGAGTTGGTACACGCTCACGGCGACTGCTTCCAACTGCGAACGCAACGCGCCGCCAGGTAGCGCATAGCTGCCGCTGGCGGCGTTCACCAGCGGGTCTTCGAAACCGTCCTCCAGCAAGGCGTCGAGGCGATCGGTGTCGCTGGCGCTGTTGTTGGCCGTGATCAGGTCCTCGATGGTGCCATCAGCTGGCAGTTCGATCAGCGCGGTATTGGCGATCTGGGCGGGTGAACCGTCGACCGTGCCGAAGAAGCTGTAGTTCAGCAAACCGCCGACCGGGAAGACACCTACCGTGGCATCGAGGTCGCCCTCGCCGGAGTCTTGCGGGCAGGCAACACCGCCGCCGCCGTCGCAAGTCCAGGCAACGTCAATCATGCCTGAGGGAACATTGTCGATGATGCGAATGTTGGCCGCGGCGTCGGCGCCGAAGTTGCGAACCTGAATGGTGAAGACCAACAGGTCTCCCGGACTGTAAGTCGTCGTGGCGCTGGATTTCGTGATGTCCAGGTCGGCTTCCGCATAGACCACGGTTTCGGCGTTGCCGCCGGTGGAGTCCGATTCCAGGAAGTTGGCGTCGCTGGGGGCAAAACTGGCGCTGATCGTTTCCGTGCCCAACGCGCTAAAGCTGAGCGGGCAACTCGGAGTCGCCGTGGGCACGGCGACCTGACAACTGCTGCCACCGCCGCTGAGCGTGACCGTACCCTGCGGTACACCGGCACCGGGTGCGGTTACCGCCAGCTGGAAGTCGAACACGGTGGCGGTGTTGATGCGGCTGCGCGCCGGGCCGGTCACGGCGATGCTGGTCGCGGCCGGATCGACTTGATGAGCTTCGGTTTCGCTGCTGGGCAAGTAATCACCGCTGTCAGGCGTGAACTGCGCGGTCAAGGTCTTGCCACCCGCGCTGGTGCTGGTCAGCATGCAACTGGCCGTGCTTTGCGGCGAGGCGCCGCCGACCAACGCGACCGGCCCGCATGTCGCCGAGCCTGGGCCCGCACCGTCATTGACCATGATCATGCCGGAAGGCGAGCTCACCGTGCCGCTCACCGTCACCACCACGATGTAAGGCTGGCCGACTACGGAAGGATCTGGATCATCACTGCTGATCACCAACGTGGTCGGCTCAGCGTCGTCGTTGAGCAGTGTGCCGGTAGCGGTCAGCTCGCTCGGGGTCGCGTTGCTGATCGCGGTCAGATTCAGGCTGTAGCTCTCGTCGAACTCAGCGGTTGTATCGCCATTGATGGTGACCGGAATGATGATTTCGGTCTGACCGGCCGATATCGTGAAAATCGACGGCGCCAGCGGCTGATAGTCGTTGTCGGCAACCGTGGCTGTGCCGTCAGCGGTGGCTGCAGTAAAGCTCACATCCAGACCGGAAACCGCGGAAAGGCTCGCCTCGAAGTTCATTGCCGCTGGGCCGGCATCGCCCTCGGGCTGGCTCGGACTGGTGATGCTCAAGGTCGGCGCCGGATCATCGTCGAGGATGGTTCCGGTAGCGGTTGGGCCGGACAAAGAGACGACGCCGGTGGCGCTCAAGTTGGACAGTTGGGCAGTGAAAGACTCGTCGCCCTCGTGGAGCAGATCATTGTTGATGGTGACGTTGACCGTCTGGTCAGCATTGCTGTTGGCAGGGAAGCTCACCGTGCCGTTGACGATTGGCGTGAAGTCGGCGGCCGTGGCCGTACCCACTGCGGTGTTGACCTCAACAGTCACGCCCGAGCGCACCGGCTTGCTCAGCGTGGCGGTAAAACTCATCGTGGTGTTGGCCTCGGTCTGGCTGACGCTGGCCGGGCTGAACGCGACAGAGCCGACATCATCGTCGACGACGTCAACGCTGATATCAGGCACCTCAAGGCCATTGAACCTGGACTGGGAACTGCTGGTGGCAGAAGTGGTGATGGTCAGGGTTTCAAAGCCTTCGACCACGTTGTCGTCGATGGCGCGCACGGTCAGAGTGACGCCGGCGTTGGCATTGGCCGGCGTCAGCGTCAGCGTGTGCGGCGAGGGGCCAAAGCCACTGCCGGTGTCGACCTCGATGTTGGCCGAGTCAAAAGTGAGGGTGATGGTGACGTTGCTGGTTGGTGCCGGATACAGGGTGAACTGGGAGACATCGGTGGTGGTGAACTCCTCTCTGACGTTCAAGGAGTTCACGTTCACGCGCAGACCGCACTCGTTGAAGCGGAAGGCGCCGATGCGCAGGCGCCATCCGGCGTTTGAGGTGACCGGCGTGTACTGATTGACGTACCAGAAGGTGCAGTCGTCGACCGGATCGATGTTCATTGAGGTGTAATCACCCCAGCGCGAACTGCTTGAGGTATTGGAGCCGGTGCCGGCGACAATCTCGCCCTCGCCCTGCGGCATGGTGCCCAATGGATCGCCCGCTAAACGACCGGTGTAGCGCACGCTCGGATACACGGTGCTGCTGGAGGCGCTGTAGCCCAAACCCATATTGCCGGCGAAATCCATCGCCACCGAGCCCATCCAGCGATGCACACCGTCGGTCACGCCCGGTGCGTAGGTGCCTTCCTGATGCAGGACCGGCGTACCGGCAGGGTTGCGGATTTCCCACCAGCGAATGCCCGCCATGCCCATTCCAGCATCCACCGATTGATTGGTGACCAGCGATTCATGGGTGCCGAAATTCCGATAGGCCAAACGGTGCAGCGGCCGCTGACGATAGGACTGGATGTCGACCTTCCGGGTGGTGTCCGGCTGCGGTATGCAACTGCGGCTGCTGGGCGTGCAGGGGAAGGTGGTGTTGTAACTGGCGATATTGATGGTGTCTGTCAGGGTGAAGCTGGACGAGGCCGGGGTGGTGAAGTTGGCTACGAATTTCCACAGCGTCAGCGCATCTTGGGGCGCGCCGTAGGCTCCACCGTCATCCATTGCACCGACGAAATAAGCGGGCGCACCCACTGGTGGCAACACACTGCCGTCGGCGTCGGCCGGCAACAAACCGTCGCCTATGTCAAAAGCAGGCGTGGTCACCAGGAAGGACAGCGTCTGCAACGCCGGATTGCCCGCCATCAACTGCGCGCGATTGAGCGCGTAGGCACCGATGGCGTAGCCGTTGGGGCCACCAAACTCACGGGTACTAACGTAAAGCGCATCGCGCCACATGCCGAATTTGGGGTAGTCGGGGAAGGCGGAGCCGGTGCTGATGGCGTACTGATAATAGCTACCGGTGGGATCAGGCGTGGTTGATACGGCAACGCAAAGGAAAAAAGTCGTTTGGTTCGGGTCGGTGAATTGGGTAAGGATCCAGCGATCGTCGAACTGATTGTAGATAACGATGGGGTCGCCCGAATTATCCACCTCACATCGCCCTCCCAAGCCAGACCAGAGGGTGTTGTTGGCAACCGGGCCCAGCAGCGAGGTGCCGGTCTTGTCGAAAATCTGGGTGGTGACGTTGGTCATCGCCACATAGTGGTTCGGACCTACATCGCCGGCCGGGTCCGGTGGATTGAAGCCGAACACATTGGGATTGCCGTCGAAACTGACCAACGGCGCGGGGGCACTGCCGCGCGCGCCGATACTGCCCTGCACGATCAAATCCGGCCTCTGCGGCGCCGGCGGAAACAGCCATTCCAGGCCAGAAGGCGGATCGACCGTCGCGCCGCCGGTCAACATCGGGCTGTAAGGAATGGCGGCGGGATGGATATCGCGTAGGGGCTCTGAGACGTTGAATCTAACCACCGGCAAGACGCCGCGGAAGGTGCCGGAAATGACCGGAGTACCGCCGCCTGAATCTTTGTCGGATGCGACCAGCGTGGCGCTGCAGGCGCAGCCCAACAGCAGGGCAAGTGCAGGCTTGAATGTCATGTTGTTCCCCATTGGTCTTTGGTTGCCGGGAGGAGACAGCCGACGAAGCATGCTGATGCTGGACTATCGCTGTGCGCTTGGCACGACGCAGATGTTCCCCTCAGCTGCCGCGTCTCCCACCGAGGGTAGCACCACTGAGCGGATACATGCGTTCGGCCAGCGAGACTGGACTGGCCAGGACGCATGACTGATATACGAGTTCCTTCGGCCACACGCTTTCACGCTGGTTCGCGCGGATCTGGCTGAAGGCGGCGATTGTCGGGATCGGTTAGATGGATTTGCGCCCGAGCGCCCCGCTGATGCGCCGGAGCAGCCACTTCGGCGTCATTCGGGAGGCAAGCATGCCTGCGGCATTGACAAGCCCCGGCACCCTGATCACTTCGCCACCGATGCACGCTGCATAACCCTCCGCCGCCACTTGGTTGACGTCGCCGATCAGGAAGCCCGGCAGCCCGGCCAGTTTCGAACTGGTCGAGGTTGCCTTGCTGAGCATATTGGTGGCGGTGATGCCGGGGCACAGCACACTGATCGAAACCCCGCTGCCTTTGAGTTCTTCCGACAGCGACTCGGTCAGCGACAGCACATAGGCCTTGGTTGCAGCATAGGTCGCAAGCGTCGGGATTGGCTGGAAGGCCGCCACCGACGCCACGTTCAGAATGCGGCCATGATCGCGTGCCAGCATCGGCGGAAGGAAGTGCGCGAGCATGGATGTCAGCCCGGAAACGTTCAGATCGATCAGCTCCTGATGGCGCTTGCCGCTGATGCCGGCAAAGGCGCCGTGTTCCATCACTCCGGCGTTATTCACCAACACATCGACCCGCCGCTTGCGGCGCTTGAGCGAGGCTGCCAGCTTGCCTGCACTACCCGGCCTGGCCAGATCAGCCGGCGCCACCAGCACGTCCACCTGGTGTGCGGTCGACAGCCGGTCCGCCAGCGCCTGCAGCTTGTCGGCGCTGCGCGCGACCAGGATCAGGTCGAATCCACCCTTGGCAAAACAGGCGGCCTGAGCCTCGCCTATGCCCGACGATGCGCCCGTAACCAACACGGTTTCACCCGAGCCAATCATGCTTTCGTTCATTGCGGTTTCCTCCAGAGCACCCAAATTGCGACGCAACCCATATGCGCTGGCGGGTTCGGCGAGTCGCGTGACAGCGTGGCGCACCGCGGCCTGATTGTTGAGAACCAAGGGAGAACCAAGGACACATGAACTTTCCCGCACACTCCGTAAACCTTTTCCTACAGGATCCTGCGGCCGTTCACTACCTGCAAGTGCGCTCATACTCCCTCTGGCGGCCGATGTAGTAATTGACCTTGTCGGGTGTTTCCAGCGAAGCCTGCAGAGCACTGAGTTCCGTGTAGAGCGCCTGACACTCTGGGCTCTTGCGCGCAATCTCTGCACGTCGCGCCTGGGCCTCGGCCCTCTCGTCGGCCTCGGCTTGAGCCATAGCCTCCTGTAGCTCCGCCCGAAGACATGTCCGCACGCGGTTGTTGTGCTCATTCAATCGGTCGACTGGGACGGTCTGGTCGCGCATTGCTTGCTTCACAGCAGCACATTCAGCGCTCTGGGCGCTGCCGAGAGGTGGCGCAGGGCTCTCTGGCGCTACCGGCGGGTCGGCCGCCATGCGCAGGGTTTCGGACTTGTCGGTAGCCGGGCAGGGCTTGTCCGTGTAGCTGACCTTGCCCTGTACATCCACGCATTTCTGGATCTCGCCAGCCCAGGCGATCGACGAGCCAAGCAGCACCGTCGTGCAAAAAAGCCACGCGATGCGATGCATCCGCGGAAGCTGATTCAGGTGTCGCATCAAGCAAGTGCCTCCTGTGGGTCAGCCGTCTCCGCGTTCCGGTTGCCTTCGGACACCCTCAATCCGCCGCCGAGCTTTAGCCCGGAAAATTCAAACGCCCTTTTCTGGCAGTCTGTCGGGTGGACAGAAACCTCGTGAGAGAAACTCGGGACACACGAACTTTACCACCTGCTGCGCACCAAATCCGACCAAATCCGAGAACCAAATCCGAGGACACACAAACTTCCCGACGGAGCTCGTCAGCCGATTCCTACACCAACAGCAGGAAGAGTTTGACGAACATTGCCGGCATCGGCTTACAGACAACGCCCGCAACCCGCGCCAACCTGTCCGCATGACCACCGCCCGCTCCGCCATCGCCCCGCCGGGAGCGCCCGGCGAAGATGACCGCAATGCAGCAGGCCGAGCGCATCAAGGGCTGGCTGGCGCAAGAAGGCAAAGCTTGCCCTCGACTCGATCGGGGATCGCCAACATGCGCGAGCGGCTGGCGTCGGTCAGCGAGTTCATGAAGTATCTCTCTCAACCGATCGCGCGGTTGGCAACCATCGTTCAAGTGCCAGCGGTTGCTCGATGAGGCGGCAGTGTTATCGGCCATGGTCTAGGTCCACTTGAACCCGGTCCGCGCGGCGATGGCAGCGGCGGCGGCCAGTTGGAAGCCATCGCCGGCGTGCCCAGCACCGGCTCACTGGCCATCAGCATCGCCCAGTACCTCAACCTGGTCGATTGGACCAGCCGGCAGATGCATCCCGGCAAGCGCGGCGAGAGCGATCCCGAGCGGCCACGGATCCGCGCAGACTTGCTCCAGCCGTCGCCGGACGCACCGCTGTCCAGAAACTGGCGCCCCGGTGGATCATTCTGGCGCCGCCGCGAGCGGTCTGGCGGTGACTCGCCAGATCACGTTGCCCACATCATCAGCGACCAGCAGCGCGCCGCCGCTATCGATCGCCACCCCGGCCGGTCGGCCACGCGCCTCGCCATCGTCATTCAGGAAGCCGCCCAGCACGAGTTCGGGTAGCCCGCTCGGTCGGCCGCGCTCGAACGGCACGAACACGACCCGATAACCGCTCGGTGGCCGACGATTCCAGGATCCGTGCAGGCCGATGAACGCGCCATCGGCGTAGCGTGCCGCCAATGTGCTGCCGTTGCTGAAGACCAGACCCAGCGGTGCAACGTGTGCCCCCAGCGCATAGTCCGGGATCAGCACGGGCAGCGCCGGTTGCGGTCGCGGCGACGCCACCCGCGGGTCCGGATGCGCACCGAAGTAGGTGTACGGCCAGCCGTAGTTGCCACCGTCCTGCACGGCGGTCAGATAGTCGGGTACCAGATCGTTGCCCAGTTCGTCACGCTCGTTCACTACCGTCCAGAGCGCGCCACTGTCCGGATTCCAGGCCAGACCGACCGGGTTGCGGAGGCCGCTGGCATACACCCGGCTGGCGCCGCTGATGCGTGCGACCTCAAGAATCAGCGCACGCCCGACCTCTTTGTCCATACCCCCTTCGCCGATATTGCTGTTGGAGCCGATCCCGACGTAAAGCCGGGAACCGTCCGGGCTGGCCAACAGGCTTCGGGTCCAATGGTGGTTGAGCGGACCGGGCCCGTGGGGTAAAGAGGTCAGCTGGCGTCCTGCCGCGACGATCCGCGTGTCCCCGTCGCGATACGGAAACGCCAGCAGCGCATCGGCATTTGCGACGTAGAGCGTGTCGCCGACCAGCGCCATGCCGAACGGCGAGTTGAGCCCTGCCAGCAGTACGCTCCTGGTCTCAGCGACGCCGTCGCCATCGACGTCGCGCAGCAGCGTGATCCGATTGGCGCTTGCCACGCCAGCGCCGGCCCTGGACATCACCCATCCCATCACCACGCCCTTCAGGCCCTTGACCGCACTCGAGTCGGGAGGTGCATTGCTTTCGGCGACCAACACATCACCGTTGGGGAGCACATACAGCCAGCGCGGATGTTGCAAATCGCGGGCGTAGGCACTCAGCGCGAGTCCGTCGGCCGCAATTGGCGCACTATCCTCCGGCCAGCCGACGGCAGGCGCGATGTCGACCACCGGAATCAGCGACTGCTGAGGCGATGGCAACAGCGGTGCGACGCCACGACCCGCGTCCGGCGGCATGACGGACGCTGACGAGCACGCCACCAGACACAGCATCGAAGCGGCCAGCACGATGGGCAATGGCAGCAGCAACCGAGCGGGCAATTCCAACGGCTGCGCGTACGCTGTCATGGCAGATCCTCCAACACATCGACCGCTGACACCGGATCGCTACATGCATGAAGCGCCGGCCGCGCCCTGGCGACCAGCAACCTGCCAGTCCGGGAGCTAACTCGTCTGTATGCTGCAGCACACAGCCGCCGCCCGCCGCTGACGGGCTCAGCAAACCACAGACAGCTCAGCCAAGCCGCGCGGCACCAAGACACGCCTCAGAATTGCGACACCAGCCGCCGGGCAGCGGACACGCTGCTATCAAGTGCGAGGACCGGCTACCGCTCTGACGTTGACGGCTCGCCCTCGCACCTGCCTGCAACCGATGTCACCCCCAGGCCCAAACTCAGCCAACAACGGAGTCACGCAATGGCCAGGCGCGCTCCCGTGGTTAAGGGACTTGTGCCAGACTTTGTGAACTTGACACCGGTCGGGCGTTTCCGGGTCTCCACGGACAGTTGCGGGGAGTTGCAAGCAATGCGCATGACGTTGATCGCGGTCAGCCGCGTTGTGTCTGGGCTGCGTTCCGGCCGCGCTGGCCGCGACAGCGCCAGATGCCGCTGCGCTCAAGGCCTATGCCGATGCGCTGATGGAGCAGACCTACCAGACCGACGCACCTGGCGCGGTGGTGCTGGTAGCGCGCGGGGATGAAGTTTTGTACCGAGGGGCTCGCGGTCTGGCCAGCGTGGAACTGGGCGTGCCGCTCGCGCCTGATCAGGTGTTTCGTATCGGCTCGGTGACCAAGCAGTTTGCCGCCGCCACCGTGATGAAGCTGATTGATCAAGGTCAGCTGACCTTGGATGATCCGCTCGGCAAATTCCTTCCTGACTACCCCAATGGTGAGCACATCAGCGTGCTGCAACTGCTCAATCACACCTCGGGAGTGAAGAGCTACACCGGTATCGCCGGGGTCATGGATGGGCCCATACGCCAGGATCTGAGCACCTCGGCACTGATCGCCAGCTTCAAGGATCTAGCCGTCGACTTTGCACCGGGTAACGGCTGGGCCTACAACAACTCGGGCTACGTCCTGGTGGGCGCGGTGATCGAGGCCGTCACCGGCCAGCCTTGGGACGTCGCGCTGCAGCAGAAAGTGCTGGCGCCATCGGGCATGAGCCACTCCGGATTTGGCGCCGATGATGTGCTGATCCCGAACATGGTCAGTGGTTATGGCAAGAAGGACGGCAAGGTCATCCCGGCGGCCTACCTGAGCATGACCCAGCCCCATGCCGCCGGTGCGCTGGTGTCCACCGTTGACGATCTGCACCGATGGAATCGCGCGTTGCATGGCGGCAAGTTGCTGAGCCCGGAAAGCTATCAGCAGATGATGACGCCTGCTGCGAATGCACAGGAGGCCAGGTACGGCTTCGGCATCGCCACGGGTACGGTGCGCAATCGTCCGCAGCTGTCGCACGGTGGCGGCATCCCTGGCTTCGCCAGTCATTTGCTCTACCTGCCCGGGGATGAGATCAGCGTCGCGGTGCTGCAGAACTCCGACGACGGTGCCGACGCCGCTGTGACGGCGGTCAAACTGGCTGCTTTCGCTCTGGGTGATCCGTACCCGGAAGCCAAGCCGATGGCTTTGGACGCAGCGGCCCTGGCCAGCTATGAAGGCGTCTATCGGGTCGACGAGAACGCAACCCGGGTGCTGCGCATTGTGGATGGCGTAATGACTTCACAGCGCACGGGCGGCCAGCAGTTCAAGTTGATCCCGATTGCCGCGGATGTGTTTCTGTTCGACGACAGCCTGACCCAGATTCGCATCGAGCGCGACGACGACGGCGCCATCAGCGGCATGCGTCTGCTGCAGAACGGTGAAGGTGAGGGCCAGCTGGCGGAGCGTACCGATGAACCCCTGCCCAGCGCGCGTCCACAGATCAAGCTCAACGACGCACAACTGCAACGCGTGATCGGCGCCTATGCGGGTGGTCCAGGGCAGATGACGGTATTCGTCGATGGCGACCAGCTCAAGGTGCAGCTCAGCGGCCAGCCGGCTTTCGATCTGTATGCCGAGAGTGCCGACCACTACTTTCTGACGGTGGTGGATGCGACGCTGGATTTTGCCGCCGGCGAGCCGGCGCCGGCGCTGACCCTGAAGCAAGGCGGTGCGGTAATCGAGTTCAAGCGCACCGAGTAAGCGTCCTGCGTGCGTGGGGCTGGCCGCCTGCGTGGTTCCGCTGCAGCATGCATTGCGCGTCGACCCGGCGCAGGCGCTGCGGGGCGAATAGGGCTGCTCTGCAGTTGACTCGGGAATTCCCTGTATCCGCGGTTCTGGCTTTGTACCTGGTTCTTGGGAAAATCCGGATCAATCCAGAAGCCGTGCAGCCAACCCATTCGCCGCAAGCCGAGCGACGGCGTCCTTGTCGAACGACACGAAGGTCTCGCCGCCGAGCCAGGCGCCTTCGTGGGCAATCGCCCCATCTGCGAAATCGCCGCCGTCGTCCAGAATTGCTAGTCCGGCCTCCACTGCCGGTCGGTTTGTAACCACATTCCCGGTGTTCAGCAAGGCGCGAACCGCGGCCGCGATTGCCTCTGTGGGCAGCCTGTAGGCGCGGCGCAGTACCCACACGAATTCGCACAGGCAGGGAAGTGGCACGGCGATCAACGAGGCGTTCTTCAGCGTGTTCTCGGCCGCGCGCGCTTGTTCGACATCATCGCGAACGACTGCCCGTAACAGTACGTTCGTATCGACGGTGATCTTCATTCCCGACCCGCCCAACCGGCCGACGCCGCCTCGTTCATCTCCGCGATCGAGACGACCTTGTCGGCCTGACCGGCCAACATCCCCAGGAACCCGTCGATGTTGCCCTTGGGCTGCGCCGGGCGAAGCCGAAGCTCGCCACCCGGCATTTTCTCGAACTCGATCTTTTGCCCCGGCTGGATGCCGAGATGCCGCAACAGGTCGCGCTTGAGCGTCACCTGCCCTTTCGCCGTCACGGCTAACGTTGTCATGCTTTTGGCGCCAGATGTCATTGCTGGCAATGTAATTGAAAAAGGCATTACCGGCAAGGCGTCCGCGCGAACCGGTCGCAGAACGCGGCACAGAACGCGGGACACACACGCTTCCCCGCGCTCCTCGTCAGCCGATCCCCAAGCCTGCAACATGAGAATTCCGACGAACTCTGCAGACATCCGCTTACATGCAACGCCTGCAACCGGCGACTAACAGTCCGCATGACCACCGCCCGTTCCGCCATCGCCCCGCCCGGAACGCCCGGCTACGACCACTGCGTCTGCCGCTGTGTGCGTCGATCTTTCCTGTGTGGGTTCGACAAAGTCACCGGGCGCAGCTTCGCTCATCGGCGTGACTGGATCGCTGCGCGGATGAACGCCTTGGCGCAGATCTACGCCGTTCGCGTGCAGGCCTTCTCAGCGGCGCAGATCTACGCCGTTCGCGTGCAGGCCTTCTCAGCGATGAGCAGATATGGAGTGCGGTAGCTTGCTGCCGCTCTAGTCTGCTACAGGTAGCTGAACGCTGGAATCGGCTGTTTCCGAGGGCGAAATTGAGCGAGGCCCAGCAGCAAGACCAAGAAACACGCCGGCTACCAGCAGCACGAACTCGATGGTGATCGCGGCCCAGTTCTGTTCGCGCAGATGTTGGGCAAGGCGGCGAAGGATCACGGTGAGGCCTCCGAGTCAATCAGATCGAGGATCTCGCCGATCAGCGCCTGCTGTCGTTCGCGCTGACCAGACGAGTTGATGGCATAGCGCCGAAGCAGGTCGACCGCCACCGCGAAGTCGCGATCAGCGCGCATGCCGGCGAGGTCATAGCCCAGCAGTTCACCGCGGATGCCGGACAGCGCCGTCGGGTCGCGGATCGTGCGGCTGGTGAAGTAGCGGCGCACCGCAGGGGCCTGCTGGACGAGATTGTCGGCGGTGACTCTGGACACTTCCTGGAGGATGCCCATCAGGCGGTCGTACTCAGCCAGTCGGTCGCGCAGCGCAGGATTGGCAATGTAGCTGAGCTGTCCTTCCGAGCGCATCTCGACGTAGGTTGCCGGCAGGGGCGGCGGGATCCTCAGCGACATCAGGGCATTGAAGGCGCGGGCGAGACGCTCCTCGTCGACCGGCTCCTCCTGCGCCACCGATCCATCGGCGCCGGCCAGGGCGAGCAGGTAGCCTCCGCCTTCCTCTGTATCGCGGTAGACCTCGAAATGCTCGCGAATCCGATCGCGGATGCCTTCGAAGTCGACGCTAAGTCGCTCCAGGTACTGCACCTGGCGCGCGGACTGCTGCCGGTCCTCATTCCAGTTGGCGACCTGGATGCCGAGGAAGACGCCCACCACCAGCAGCACGAACTCGATGCCGATAGCGGTCCAGTTCTGATCGCGCAGGTGCTGGGCACCTCAGGATCATCGCAAGCCCCCTTCCTGCTTGTAGTCGCTCATGGGGCGCGCTCCTTCGCCACCGGAGGAGGGACAACCAGGACAGGCGCCGTCGTCTTGCGTCAAGGCCACCCGTTCAGCCAAGCAGTGAAGCGGCGCTTGCCCGATTACGCCACGTGGCGGGGCTTGGATACCCCGCTTCCTGCTCAGATGGCAGTTGGCTGATGAAGCACGCGCCATCGTCGTGGGTGCCACGGCAGTGGCAGGCCGGTGTTGGGCAAAGCACCGGGCTGCCGGTTCTTCCTCGGGTTAGCGCGCATCTTCCAGCAGCTCCGGGCGATGGCGTGCCACGATGCCGGCAAATTCCATGTATCTCTCGTCAAGTTTGTTCGTTGGACTGCAGCGCGCTTGATAGCGACGCTGGCGTGCCGCATGACTGAAGCGGCCTCGACGGCTGGATTGATAGCGCCGACGCAGCTCAGTGAGGGTGAGCTTGCCGTGCATAGTGCTTCCCAAGAAGGTCGCCACCGAAGTCGTTCTCCAGGTCACGCCAGACAGTGTGAATGTGGTTGGCGTTGTTCTGGGTATTGTCGTACTCGACCAGCACCGTGGGCCCGTGGATACGGTAGTAGTGCGGCTCGTCGCGCCGGTGCGCGCCGGCCCAGCCGAAGTGCAGTCGCCCGAAGCCCGCTTTCTCTATGCGCCCCAACTGCCGGTGCGCCACGTCGTCTGTCATCCGTCCGGCATACAGCTCGAGTAGGTGGCGCAGCTGGCGTTGCTGGGCGGCGGTCATCTCGGTGGCAGGTAGCCCCGCCAGCGCCATCGGGCCGACTGCGGGATCGTTACGGGTGTGGATGTCGCCGGTTGTTTGCGTGGCAATTGTGGCGCGGGCACGCTGCCGAGCATCAAGCATGTCCAGCAGATCGAAGGCGAGGTCTTCCTCCGCCGCAAGCAGGCGGAGCCCTTCCAGCGGGCCACTGGGCACGCGCGCCGGATTGGCACCCATGAAGACTGGAGCAACGATTTCCCCGTGCGGTCCGAGGTCCGTGGCATTCACCGAGAGGTGGTGGCCCTCGAAGCGCCAGCCCCAGGGTTGCGCCGCACCCGGATCGCCGAAAAGCGTCAGGTAGTAAAGCCCAGGATCGCGCCGAGCCGCCCACGGGCTGCCCGCAGCTTGCTCGAGTTCGCGGAGCGTGCCCTCCAGTTCCATGATACCGCGCGCCAGCCTGGCGCCGCGCTCGCTCAACCCCAAGTTCAGCAGTCCCAGCGCTGCCATCTGCTGATCGGCGTCCATCGCCCGCAGCGGAATCCCGGCGCGTTCCTGCGGCACGTACGACCAGTTGATGCGCTCCGGATTGTCGAAGGAGACCGAGGCATCGACACGCTCGCTCTCATCAAGCAGCGAGAGGAAGGCTTGCGCGGCAGCCCCGGAAGCGCTCGGGCCGGCGACCAAGTGCGGGTTCGGCAAGTGCGCAGGCGACTGCCCGCTACAACCAAGGATCGCCGCGATGAGGATCGCGGGGAGCATGAATCGTGAATGCCATTCATAATCCATATATTATTCACCAGCCATGTCAATGGCGTTCGCCGGCACGCGCACGCTGGCACCAGTCGATCATTACTTTATTTTTTCTGCCCAACTTACAATCGCGCCGGCGATGAGGTCCGGGCGCTCTCGCGCCATCGAGTGACCCAGGTCCTCGAACTCCACCAGCGTGACCCGTTCTGGATGATCGCGTCTTAGCGAGCGGCCGTTCTCGGGTGGCGCAATCACATCGTGAAGACCTTGGAGTACGAGCATCGGCGCCTTGCCCCCGTCCCACCAGGCTTCCACGGGGACAGTCGGTGCCAGCGACTGGGCTTTTATTGTCGTCGCCGAGACTTCGTCAAGACGCATCTCGGCTACGCTGATCGTGCTCTTGGGCCCATAGAGGACGATTCGCGCAGCCTCGGCTCGTTGATCGAGAGTCAAACTCTTGTCTTGCACTTTGCGCAAGGTGGTCAACACATCGAGCTTCGGCAGATACTTGCCTCCGGCGGCGATAAGCACGACACCGCGTACAATCTCAGGTCGATCGCTCGCGATCATGCGTGCGACACGGTTGCCGTACGCCGATCCCACCACTATGGCAGGGGCGGCGCCGACCTTCTCGATCGCCGTTGCCACGTCTCGGGCGTTGTCGCGCAGCGTGAGGCCTTCGACGGGACCTACGCTTTCTCCGAATCCACGCGGCTCTGGGCGGACAACCCGGTAGCCCGCCAAGACGAGGTGCTTGGCGAGTTCATCGAAGTCTCGTGGCCCGCGGCCCTGCCCCGGCAGCAACACGATCGCGAGTCCGTTACCCTCAACGAATACCCGTAACTTTGCAGCCCCATTCTGAACATACTTGGCCCGCTCCGGTTGTTGAGCGGAACCGGTTTGTGCGCAGGCGGCAATCACACCCACGACCAGAACCGCAAAAGTCCGCCATATGCCCGAAAATAGCCTGCCTCCTCTCCTATTGGTGTTCACAATTGCTGTTGCGCCTGACGCTGCGCTAAGCGGCGTGGGCAAAGCGGGTCTTTTGCGCAAGCAAAAGACGTGAGACTCTTGATATGTCCGCCTTCAGCGCATTGTTATTCGTCACCATTACCGTCCTCCGAACATGTACCTCGTCGACTTCTCGCCGCAGATTAGTCTGAATCGGCTTGCCTATAAAACCGTTCAATCTCCATGTTCGTATCGCCATGGGCAATCAGATGGTCTACAAACGCCTTGAAGCTTGGCTGAAACAGACTCCCTCTCTGCTCCCAGTACATAAGGAAGCCTGGCTGCTCCCTGACGCCCAGCAGAGTGTAAACGAGAGACCGCTGCAACTCGGTGTCGAGTGTGCCCTCTTCACCGAGATAATAAGCGCCCTGATACTGGAAAAATAGCCCGTGCATTAGAAAGATGAACTGGACTGTTTCCGCGGCTGTCAATGATTCAGGATTCCCGATTCCTCTCAGAAAGACTTCTGAAGCCTGAGGATTGGTACCGATATCTGAGTACCACACCGAAATCGCCGTCGAAGTTGCGTTTGCAGTGGCAGACCGGACCGCGCGCGTACTGTCGCTGACCTGAATGCCGACGTAGATCAGCGATATCACGATGGCGATCGCACCGACCACCTCTGCGATACTGGCGCAATCCGAGAGCTTGAGTTTCATTCTTCTCCTCGAATCAACTGATAAGGCTGGATTCTAGCGAAAGCTCCTACGGCAACGACGGGCGGACATCTATGACTGCGACCATAACACGAGCGGCAAGAATGTCCGCTTCCTGGCTTGGTAGCTAGGATCAAATGTCATGCGGAGTCGTCATCCTCCGTCAAGTCGCACCGGGGCGGGTATCCGTCGCCGCGGCAGACGCGCTCTGTCAGATCCGGCCCGGCCGGGTCCGCCCCCGCCAGGTCTCGAATCGATGGGCTATTGGCATACAGTCGGGAGAATAGATCCGGCTCGGAGCCTTGCTCACCTGACCGCGCGAGTTCTCCCTGTGCCAACGGCTGCAGGCTCAGCACTTCCATTCGTCCGGCAAGAGACTCAGCCACCCGTGGCAGCGTGTAGATGTCGGCCGAACCGGTCAACAGGAATCGACCGGGCCGTCGGTCCAGATCGACGCTGCGCTTGATTGCGACAAACAGTTCGGGGGCTTTCTGTACCTCGTCGATGACCAGCAGGGACGGTTCCCCGGCGACGAAGCTGACTGGATCGGTTTTCGCGGCGGCCAGGATTGCCGGCTCATCCAGGCTCAGATAGCGGCCATCATGTGCTCGGGCATAGTGCTCGGCCAGCGTGGACTTGCCGGTCTGGCGCGCGCCATTGAGCAAGACGACCGGCGTGTCGGCGAGCGCGTCGGTGAGTTTGACTTGCAGCCAGCGAGGCAGTGGAGCGCTCATGAAGATGCTGACAATCTACCAGTTAGTGGATGATTATCACCCGTGAAGTGGTTGATTGTCAGCAATATGTGCCGCACGGGGTGCGATTCAAACTGATGCAGAAGCGGCATCCACGCCGAATTCTCTGCCGCCAGCGAGCTAGCTGGGGGTCGGGGTCGGGGTCGGGGTCGGAATCGGAATCGATCCTTGCATGGCGTATCCGACGGGCCTCCTCGTAAACCTTGTAGCCACGCCGACGCTGCGTGGTCAGCATCGCCACGATCTAAATAGTGCGGCGATACACCCGGACGATGTTGATGACTGCCCGGTACACGGCTAGTCGTTGATGCCAAACCCCAACCCGCTCTCGATTAAGATTCAGGTTTAGGTCCCGATCCCGATCCCGATCCCCATCCCGATCCCGACCCCGACCGATTCCGATTCCGACCCCGACCGATTCCGATTCCGACCCCGACCCCGACTTCGCTCGCTGCATCCGTTTGAATCGCGCCCACCATACGCGGCCCCCTGCGCGACGCCCAGCAGGCAGATGGTCAGCCTTGAACCGGTTTCGGCTCCGCTTCCAGATGCCGCTTGCCTGAGATCAGCACGTACACCGCCGGCACCAGGAACAGGGTGAAGGCGGTACCGATGGTCATCCCGCCGACCACCACCCAGCCGATCGACTGGCGGCCCTCGGCGCCGGCGCCGGTGGCGATTGCCAGCGGCAAGGCACCCAGGACCATCGCGGCGGTGGTCATCAGGATCGGGCGCAGCCGCAGCGTGGCCGATTCGATCGTCGCCTGCAGCTTGTCCTTGCCTGCGTCGCGCAGCTGATTGGCGAATTCCACCAGCAGAATGCCGTGCTTGCTGATCAGACCGATCAATGTAATCAACCCGATCTGGCTGTAGATATTGAGCGACTGGCCAGCCAGCCACAGCGCCGTCAGTGCGCCGCCGATTGCCAGCGGCACGCTGAGCAGGATCACCAGCGGGTCGACAAAGCTCTCGAACTGGGCTGCCAGCACCAGATAGATGACGGCCAGCGCGAGCATGAACAGGAAGGCGACCGAGGTCGCCGATTCGCGGAACTCGCGTGATTGGCCGCTGAGGTCGTACAGCGTGTCGGAGCCGGCGATTTCCTGCAGGGTTTTCTCCATGAAGGTGACCGCCTCGCCGAGGCTGTAGCTGTCGGCCAGGCCGGCGCTGACGGTGGCCGCGCGCAGCTTGCCGAAGTGGTTCAGCTCGCGC
This sequence comes from Lysobacterales bacterium, assembly GCA_041745855.1. Classification (GTDB taxonomy): domain Bacteria; phylum Pseudomonadota; class Gammaproteobacteria; order Xanthomonadales; family SZUA-5; genus JAWLAT01. Next base: position 25,386 of record JBGTIE010000161.1, read on the forward strand.
GCGGCGACCGTTTCGGTCACCGTCATCAGGTTGGACAGCGGCACCATCTGGCCGTCGGGTGCCCGCACATGCACCAGCCCCAGATCGGCCGGCCGCTGGCGCTGGTCCTTCTCGATCTCGACGATCACGTCGTACTGCTCCGAGCCCTCCTTGAAGCGGGTCACCCGGCGCGAGCCCATCAGTGTTTCGATGGTTCGGCCCAACGTTGCGGTGTCGACGCCGGTGGCGGCCAGCTTGGCCCGGTTGATGTCCAGCTTGAGCTCGGGCTTGTTCAGCTTCAGATCGCTGTCCGGGTTGCTCAGGCCAGGGTTGTCGCGCATCTTTGCCAGCAGTTGATCGACCGTGAGCTGCAGGTCGTTCCAGCTGCCAGTGGTCTGGACGACGAACTGCAGCGGCTGACCGAAACCGCGATTGCCCAGCGGCGGCGGCAGGGTCGGGAAGGCGCGCACGCCGGCGATCTGACTGAACTTGCCGAACAGCTCGCCCTGGATCTGGCTGCTGGTGCGCTCACGTTCGTCCCACGGATGCATGCCGGCGAAGGCGATTGCCGAATTGACCGAGCCAAAACCGATGATGACGAAGTAGCGCTCGATCTCCGGAATGCTCGCCAACGCTTGCTCCATCTGGCGCGTGTAGCCACTCATGAACTCGACCGTGGCGCCTTCCGGACCGCTGGCAAAGCCGATGATCGTGCCCTGATCTTCCATTGGCGCCAGTTCGCTCGGCAGGGAGACGAACAATCCCCAGGTGGCGACGCCGCTGGCCAACGCCGCCGCCAGCACCAGCGGCTTGCGCCCCAGCGACCAGGCCAGCGTGCGCTGATAGGTGTTGGTGAGCTTGTTGAGGGCCCGCTCGCCGTACTCGTGAAAGCGCCCTTCGTTGTGGCTGGGTTTCAGCAGCCGCGAACACATCATCGGCGACGCAGTCAGCGCGACCACACCTGACACCAGTACCGCACCGGCCAGGGTCAGTGCGAACTCGACGAACAGCTTGCCGGTCTGACCGGTCGAAAAGGAGATCGGCAAATAAACCGCCGCCAGCGTGATCGTCATCGCCACCACCGCAAAGGCGATTTCGCGGCTGCCATCGAGCGCGGCCTGCATCGGTTTCTTGCCCATCTCGATGTGGCGATGGATGTTCTCCAGCATCACGATTGCATCGTCGACCACCAGCCCGATCGCCAGCACCATCGCCAGCAGGGTCAGGGTGTTGATCGAAAAGCCCAGTGCCAGCATCAGCGCAAAGGCGCCGATCAGCGACACCGGTATCGTCACCAGCGGAATCAGCGTGGCGCGGAAGGAGCGCAGGAAGACGAAGATCACCAGCACCACCAGCGCGGTAGCCTCGGCCAGGGTCCAGTAGACCTCCTTGATGGAGGCCTCGATGAACACGGTGGAGTCGTTGGCGACCGTTACCTGCATGCCCTCGGGGAGCGATGCGGTGATCAATGGCAGCAGCGCGCGAACGGCGCGAGCGACGTCGAGCGGGTTGGCGGTGGCGGTCTTGACCACGCCCAGCGGGACGGCCGTTTCACCCTTGAAGCGGGCCAGGAAACGGTCCGAGCTGGGCCCGATCTCGATCCGCGCCACATCGCCCAGCCTGACCAGATAGCCATTGCGCTCGGCCAGGACGACGTTCTCGAACTGCGCCGGCGTGCGCAGATCGGTCTCCGACAGCACTGTGAATTCGCGCTGGATGCTTTCGATCCGGCCTGCGGGCACTTCGATGTTCTGCCGTCGCAATGCGCCCTCCACATCGGCCGGGGTCAGACTAAAGCCGGCCAGGCGCGGTGCATCGAGCCAGATCCGCATCGCTGGCTGACCGGCGTAGACCTGTGCCTGGGCCACGCCGCTGATGGTCTGGATACGGTCCTTGACCAGCCGCTCGGCGAAGTCGGCCACTTCCATCTGCGAGTGGCGATCGGAGGAAAAGGCCAGGTACATGATTGGCTGGGCGTCGGCCTCCTGTTTCTGCACGATGGGCTCGCGGACGTCCTCGGGCAGGAAGCCACGCGCCTGTGCAACGCGATCACGCACATCGGCGGCGGCGCCCTCGGGCTCACGGTCAAGCCGGAAGCGGACCGTGATCTGGCTCGATTCGGCGCGCGAGATCGACTGGATGAAGTCGATGCCCTCGATTCCGGCCAGGGTCTCCTCGATCGGCGTGGTGACCTGCGACTCGATGACCTGCGCGTTCGCACCGGGGTAGGTGGTGTTGACCGTGACGATCGGCGCATCGACCTTCGGCACCAGCCGCACGGTCAGGCGGTCGTAGCTGATCAGGCCGACCAGCAGGATCACCAGATTGATCACCGTCGCCAGCACCGGCCGACGGATCGACAGTTCTGGCAGATTCATGGTGTAGACCCGCCGGCCGCGCTAACCGGCGAACCGTCACCGATCTTGATCTGACCGGCGCTGATGACCCGGTCGGCCGTGCTCAGGCCGGAGGTGACTTGCACCTTGCCGGGCTGACGCAAACCGGTCGTGACTGGTGTGGCCACCGCGCGGCCGTCGACGACGCGATAGACGATGGTGTCCTTGACGCCTGGCACCAGCGCCTGCTCGGGAATCCACAGGCCCTGATCATTGCGCGATAGCTCGATCCCGACCCGGGCAAACATGCCCGGCTTGAGCTCAGCTTCCGGATTGGCGAAGCTGGCACGTACCGCCACCGTGCGACTGACCGGATCGACCACCGGGTCGATCGCGATTATTTCGCCCCTGATGACCCTTGCCGACAGCGCGTCGATCTGGGCCTGCACCGGCTGGCCTTCCGACAGCCGCGCCAGAAAGCGCTCCGGCACCTGCACATCGAGCTTGATCGGATCGATCTGGGCCAACGCGGCAAGTCGCTGGCCGGCGCTGACGTATTCGCCGGTGCTGACCGTGCGCAAGCCGAGGATGCCGGCAAAGGGCGCGCGCAGCTCGGTCTTGTCCAGCCGCACTCGGATCGATTGCAGGCCGGCGCGGGCGACATCGAGGGTGGAGCGGGCCTGATCGAAGTCGCTGCGTGCGATCAGTCGCTTGCTGGTCATTTCCTCGGCCCGATCGAAGTTGCGCTGGCTCAGCGCAACGGTCGCCTCGCGCTCTGCCAACTCGGCCCGCAACAGCGCTTGGTCGAGCGTGAACAACAGTTCGCCGGCGGCCACCGGCTGACCCTCCTCGGCGTGAATCTGGGCGATGCGACCGGCCAGTTCAGCCGCAATCGTGACCTGCTCCTGCGCCCGCAGCGAACCGATCAGCTCGGCCCGCTCCACCGCCGGCGCCACCTCGACCGGCGCCACCTCGACCGTGGTCGGCGGTCGCTGCGCAAGCGCAACAGCGCTTCCGAACAGCAAGGGCAGCGCAACAAACAGCGTCAACAAGTGTTTCACGGCCGGATCCTTGTTCCTGACCGGACAGGATATATCCGGCCGGGAGCGGGCGGCGCGGGTGATTGGTCACATGGTTTCAGGGGTGAGGGCTGAGGGCTCAGGGGTCAGAAGAGCAGGGCCCAGGGCTCAGGGCCCAGAAGAGCGACGTGGTATTGGGCGTGACCGGTCTACGAATGGAACCCCGAGTTGTACTCGGGCGTGGTAGGAACCGGGGACAGGTGGGTGGGAACCGGTCGCTGTCAAGCTACTTGTCGCTCGGGTTGGTTTGCTAAGCGGTACTCACCAGTGGAGATTTGCGATCTGCCTGGTTGTTCTTTGATGGCTGTTGGCTTGGCTTGGATTCGGACGTTGGATTGAGGTGTCCCACGGCGGGGGGGGCGGGACACA
>JBGTIE010000162.1:0-2381 GCA_041745855.1 Lysobacterales bacterium
CGTCGGCCTCGGCCAGCCGGACCAGCAGATCGACCAGCTGGCGCGCTTCGGCACTGCCTGGTTCATTGATCGCGGCCAGTTGTGCCAGCGGCTCGTCGATCGCGAAACCCTCCTGGCGACCACGATCGAAGGCCGCGACGGCCCGCATGCGCTCGCTTCCAGCGAGCTTGAAGCGATCCATCAGCGCTTCGGCGAAGGCGACCTCGCGCTCGCTGACCCGGCCGTCGGCACGGGCAAGGTGGCCGAGCAGTTCAAACAGCGCCGACAGCTCCTGCCCGACCTTCAGCGGCGCCGGCGACTGGATACCGAGCCAGCCACGATCCCAGGCCTGGCCCAGACCGGCCCCTGCAACGGCGCCAAAAGGCCCGCCAACCAGGAACCCCGCAGCCCCGCCGACGAGCGTGCCCAGCCAGTTCCTCATGGCACCGATCTCAACTGCGCTGATCCAGCCGAGCCCGAACTCATGGCGCGCTCGCCGTCGGTGCAACGCAGGGACGGCTGGCGTACCAGTTCGCCATCTCCTCGATCTCGGCCTCACTCAACACGCCGACGATCGCCTGCATCTGTGCATGCGGACGCCTGCCGTCGCGATAGGCCAACAATTGCACGCGCAGATAAGCCGCGTCCTGGCCGGCCAGATGCGGATAGCCCGGGATGCTGCTGCGACCGTCGATGCCATGGCACGACGCGCACAGCCCCAGCTTGGCCGGCGCCAAGCTCGACGTCGTCGCTGGCGTCGATCCGGATTCGGGGCTGCAGGCCACCAGCAGCAGCGGGAGCAGGATCGGGTAGATCTTCATGGGTCGGCAGTGTAGCCGGCCCCACGTCCGTACCGTCGTGAAATGCTCGACACTGAGGGACACAAGCACAAAGCATTCAACACAAAGGACACAAAGGACACAAAGGAGAGCAGAGCAAAAGCGAGCAGATTTAAGGGGGTGGGAACTCTCTGCCGCCAAGGAGCTCACCTCGGGGTCGGGGTCGGAATCGGTATCGGAATCGATCCTTGCCAGGCGTATCCGACTGCCTCCTCGTGAACCCTCGAGCCACGCCGCTCCTGCGTTGTCAGCACCGCCACGGTTGCGTGCAGCGGTAACTCCCTGACGGTGCCGTTGACGACTGCCCGGTGCACGGCTGGTCATTGGTAGCCAAACCCGATGGGACATGCTTCTTGTCCGCGCGCCAAGCTCTTCCTTTGTGTCCTTCGTGTTGAATCCGGGACACCAAGTCTGACCAAGCGCAAATCCCTGCTTGAAGCTCTTCCTTTGTGTCCTTTGTGTTGAAAAGCTCTTCGCTCTGGCTTTGTCTCGCGTACACGCAACGAACAACGTCAATCCAGAGCAGTCAGCCGCTGGAGGGCTTCGGCGTAGCGGGCGCGGGTGCCTGCGATGACTGATGCCGGCAGGTGCGGGCCGGGTGGGCGCTGATCCCAGCCGATCTGAAGCAGGTAGTCGCGCACGTACTGCTTGTCGAAGGAGGCCGGACTGCGCCCGGGCAGGTACTGGTCGGCTGGCCAGAAACGGGACGAGTCCGGCGTCAGCATCTCGTCCATGACGCGCAGATTGCCTTCCCGGTCCAGTCCGAACTCGAACTTGGTATCGGCGATGATGATCCCGCGGGCGTTGGCATGGCGCTGCGCGAAGGCGTACAGATCCAGCGTGATCGAGCGCAACTGCTCGGCCAGGTCGCCGCCCACCTGACGCACCAGATCGTCGAAAGTCATCGTCTGATCATGCTCGCCCACCGCCGCCTTGGTCGAGGGTGTGAAGATCGGCTCGTCCAGCAACTCGGCCTCGCGCAAGCCGGCCTTGAGCCGATGCCCACCGACCTGACCGGATCGCTGATAGTCCTTCCAGGCACTGCCGGCCAGATAGCCGCGAGCGATCGCCTCGGCAGCGATTGGCCGCAACGCGCGCACGACCACGCTGCGACCACGCAAGGGCGCCGGATCGATCCCGGCTGGCAGTTGGTCGTCGATATCGGTGGCGAGCAGATGATTGGGACAGAGATTCTCGGTCAAGCCGAACCAGTGATTCGACAATTTCGTCAGGATCTCGCCCTTGCCGGGAATCGGGTCGGGCAGCACCACATCGAAGGCGCTCAATCGATCGCTGGCGATCATCAGCAGCCGATCGCTCCCGAGCCGATAGACATCCCGCACCTTGCCGCGATGCTGCAACTCCAGCTCGGGCAGATCGAATTCGGTAGCAATGGTGGAGTCGGTCATGGACGGCAAGCAACCCGGCGCGCCGAGGGCGGGGGAGCATAGCAGCATCGGCGGCGCTGGTCGCGACGCCCTTGCAGGGACCGCGGGCGTCCCGCCCCTGCGCTCTTCCTGGTACCGCGGGCGTCCCGCCCGTGCTCTTCCTGGGACCGCGGGC
>JBGTIE010000163.1:0-2546 GCA_041745855.1 Lysobacterales bacterium
GCTGACCGGGCCGCTCAGCGTGGCGCTGGGCCGAGGCTGAAGGGCACCACCTTTTCGCCGGCCGAGTCGCGGATACGCGCGGCTCCGCGCTCGCGGACCTCCTCCACCCGCACCACCGAGTGCATCGGCAAATGCAGCGCCTGGGTGTTGCCGAACTCTTCCTTCAGCTTTTCCTCGACCGGATCCAGCACCACGCTGCCACTGTCAAACTGCAACTCGCTGACCAGCACGAAGCCATACAGGTCGCTGGCGCTGACCTGCTTGGCGTACAACTCGTAGGATTTGCCGTGGTTGATGAAAGTAACCTTGTAGAGCGCTTTGCGGGAACTCATCGTGATCGGTGTCCGGCGGGCAATCAATGCCCAAGGTACTACGGCGGCAGCAGATTCGAGCGACGCCGGTACATCCACGGTCGCAACAGCCAGGCCAGCAGACCGCCGCCAACGAAGCCGAACAGGTGCGCCGACCACGCGACCGACGGCGCCTGCTCGCCGACGCTCAGCAGCAATTGCAGCAACAGCCACAGCCCCAGTAGATGCAGCGCCGGGACGCGCACGAACTGCACATACAGGCCCAACGGCAGCATGATCCCCAGGTGGGAGCGCGGAAACAGGCTCAGATAGGCGCCGATCAGCCCGGAAACCGCGCCGCTGGCGCCGATGATCGGGGCGCGCGGATCGCTGGCGAGCATCGCCGCGCCAAGGTTGGCCAGCGCACCGGCGAGCAGCCACAGGAGGCCCCAGCGCCAGGGTTTGAGGATCTGTTCGATCGCAACGCCGAATATCGCCAGAAAGAGCATGTTGCCGAGCAGATGGGTCCAGTCGGCATGCAGGAAGGAGGCGCTGATCAGGCGCAGCCAGGACCACCAGTCCTCCCAGCCGAGGACCTCCGGCAACATGCCGTAGCGACCGAGCAGATGGCCACGCTCGGCCGGCGGCAACACCTGCAGATAGATCGCCAGGGCCATGCACAGCAGCAAGGTCAGTGGCGTGGCCCAGAACCATTGCCGCTTCGGTCGCTCTTCCAGCCGGATGAACATGCGGCGCTGAACTCGCTCCGGAACGCTCCGGACCTGCGGGAAAAGTGGTGCTGGCGAGAGGAATTGAACCCCCAACCGCTCGATTACAAATCGAGTGCTCTACCAATTGAGCTACGCCAGCGTATTGAAGGGCCCACGTACGGCGGCCAGGGCGCAAGTGTAGGCGGGTGGGGGGTTTTTTCAAGAGCAGTTCCAGTGGCCAGTTCCAGTTCCAGTGAAAGCGTGGGGCTCCGCGCGCGTCCCGGGGGCGCGAGGCAAATTGATACAATGGTGGAAAATGGGCGCTCCGAGTCGGGAGTTGGGGGTCGGGAGTTGGGAGTAAGAGCTCCGAGCAGGCCGTTCGCATCCATTCATGGCTGGCGCAAGACGGCAAGATCGCCAAATTGCGCGAGCGGCTGGCCTCGGTCAGCGAGGCCCTTGTAGGCCGTTGTACCCGATCGGCGGTGCCTGGACAAACACGCACAGCCACTTCCGATCGGGTTCAGCGGCGCTCTTGATCTGCTTCGGAACGTACGAGGCGATCATGCGCAGCCGATGAGACCCGCGGTCAACCTGGCGGCGCCAATCGGACAACGCGGCGCGGGTCACATCGGCCTTCCTTCGAAAAATGCATCCGCGAGACCGCGCTCAGCCTCGGCAACGGCGGCGATCAGCTCGAAGCCATCGTCGGCGTCCCTGGCACCGGATCGCTTTCGATCAGCATCGCCCAGTACCTGAACCCGGTCGACTGGACCGGCCCGCAGATGCATCCAGGCAAGCGAGGGAAGATCGATCCCGAGCGGCCCCGGATTCTCGACCGCCTCGGCCTGACCGACCGCAGTTGGACCACCCAGGTCAAGGCGACCGAGAGCGACTTCTACCGCGTCATCTGTGCGGCTCAATCGATCAACGACCATGCGAAGCAAGTAGGTCAGCATTGGTTCCAGGGACTCGGCGTAGCGCGCGAGCTCTGGGTCGTGCTGCGATCTCGGCGGTCTGTAGCACCCGCTGATACCGCCCTTGCTGTGGAGCCCAGAAGCCACCAGAAGCCGGCGCCAGAAGCCGGAAGCCGGCACCGGAAGCCGGCACACGAGAAGCCGGGACACACAAACTTTCTCACACCAGAAGCCGGCAGAAGCCGGGACGGCGGAAGCCGGGACACACAAACTTTCTCGCTCATGCCGTAAGCCGAATCCTACGTCATCTGCCGGCAAGGGATGACGTACTTTGCAGCCATAGGCTTACAGACAACCACGCCGACCCGCGCCAAGCTGTGCGCATGACCACCGCCCGCTCCGCCATTGTCCCACCGGGTGCCTCCGGCTATTACCACTGCGTCTCGCGCTGTGTCCGCCGGTCGTTCCTGTGCGGCGACGACAAACTGACTGGACGCAACTTCAACCACCGCCGCGAATGGATTGTCGATCGGATGAACGAGTTGGCGCAGATCTATGCCGTGCGGGTGCTGGCCTTCTCGGCGATGAGCAATCACATGCACCTGGCGCTGCAGTTCGACCCTGCTTGGGTC
>JBGTIE010000164.1:0-8260 GCA_041745855.1 Lysobacterales bacterium
ATGGCCTGGGTCAGGAAGGCATCGCGCGCCGCCGCCCGATCATCACCGCGCTCGAGCTTGGCCCGCTCGATCTGGGTTTGCGCCAATTGCGCCAGCAGCGTGTAGTCCTGGCTGAAATCGAAGCCGCGATCGCGGGCGTCCTGCCATTCAGTCGCGATGACCCGCTCGAAACCCTTGATCGCCTCGTCCAGAAAACCGTTCTGCAGGTCGACCATCGCACTGAAGAAGGTGACCGACCAGGGATGGGCCGGCGGTGTGCTGGCGGCGGCGCGGCCGAGCGCGGCAGCGGCCTCGTCCAGTCGGCCTTCGCGCAGATAGACCCGCGCCACATTCAGCGCACCGTCCGCCTGACCGAGCGCCTCGACCTCCAGATAAGCCACTTCGGCCTGGCGCAACTCACCGGCGCCACCCTTGCGGAACAGGCCGATACCGTAGTCGTTCCAGCGCTGCCACACGGGGATATCGGGCGTCGTGTTGGCGACCGGCTGACCGGCGCGCAGCGGCAACTGGATCACGTCGCTCCCCACGGTGGTGATCGGCAGATCGTTGTAGCGGAAGGCTTCGGCCTGGAAATGGCGCATGAAGGTAGTGTCGAACTTGCGGTACTGCAGCTTGACCTCTATCTCGATCGGACCCTCGGCATCGACCGGGATCTCGAAGGCGAAATGAACCGTGTCGGCGCCGCCGGGCGGGATCTGGTTGTTGTACAGCGGCACGAAGATGTCTTCCGGATTGCGCCGATCGATCCGCTTGCCGTTGCGATCAAGCATGTAGACATTGATGAAGTGCGACCAGGGATCGACGCTGCCGTCGCGTGGGTCGACGCCGCCGCTGCGACCGATCACCCGGCCGCCGCTGCGGATCGTCGCATCCAGCCAGACTTCGTTCGAATCAGCCGTACCCTGGGTGAAGGGGTGACCGAGCCGCAGCGTGCGCACGACTGTTTCGAGCAGGTAGCGCTGGCCGGCTTCGAGCACCGGCACCTCGGGCCGCAGCGGTGCGATCAGCTCGCCCTCGATGCTGCCGCCGCGCTTGAGGCCGAACAAATCCACCCGCACGCTGCCTTCGAGAAAACGGCGATGTTCGTCATTGACCCACTCGGGCATGTCGAGCAGATGCGGGATCGCGGTGTTGGCGCTCGGAAAATGGTGGTTGTGCAGCTTGCGCACGCCGCTGTCGTCGAAGTGCTGGGCACCGAAGTCTTCCGACGGCAGCAGTTCCATATGGCAGCCGCTGCAGTTGTCCTGCGCCTTGGGCGGGTAGTAGAAGGCGTTGATGCCGTGGCCGGACACGCCCGAGAGCAGGTAGGTGTCGAAGTGGTTCTGCCCACGCAGCCACTTGTAGCCGTTGAACTCCTGCGCCAGATGGACCTTGTGGCAGGTCGAGCAGAACTCGGCGCTCTTGTGCAGCGGCTTGAGGAAGCTGCGCTTGTGGAACTCCGGCTTGGCCTTGACCAGCAGCCGGTTGGTCCAGCCCAGCAGCGGGTTGTCGGAGAACGCGAAGGGATAGTGCAGCGGTTCCTCGATCGTGTAGTCGGCATTGCCGCGCGTGCTGTTGACGTGGGTGATCGCATGGCAGCCGGTGCAGGTGATGCCGGCCTGGGCGGTCGGATGATTGACGTCGTCGAAGTCCGGATCGTCGAAGGCGCCGCTGAAGAACGGCACCAGATCGTGGCAGCCGGCACAGAAGCGGGCGGCCTGGACGTTGCCGTCGCGCTCCATCGAGAATTCGCGCGTCTTGCGGACCGAGAACAGATAGGCCGGATTGTTGAACGAGGCGAAGCGATGCACGCTTTGCGACCACTGCGCATGCGCATCGCCATGACACTCGGCGCAGTAGTCATCCATCATCAGCGTCTGCGCCGGGATGAAGTCGCCGCTGGCAGTACGTGCCAGCGACGGGAAGAAGTACTGCTCGCCGCTGGCCGGTCCTTCGACATTCCACTGCCGAGGATCCTGCGCTTGCACGATCAGCATGACGATCGCGAAGGCGCCGGCCACCGCCCCGATCATGCCGCCGACGCGCCAGCGGATTCGCGGCCCGGCGAGCCGGTGCAGGATGAACAACCAGGCTATCGCGAAAGGCGTGATCACATGCGCCCAGTAGGCGATATTGCGCGCATCCGGATCGCGCAGCTCCATCAGCGGCAGGCCGCGGGTCAGCGTCAGGCCGCTGATCAGCAGCACGATCGCGACCGCGAACAGCGCATAGCCGACCATCACCGCGCGCCGGTTGGGGCGGTGGTGGGCGTTCTTGATGTGGATCGCGCCGTAGACGATCAAAGGGACGATGATCAGCATTCCCAGCGCCAGATGGCCGAGGAACATGAGCTGATAGAAATAATTCTGGTAGGTCTGGCCGCTCCACCATTCGGCCAGCGTGACGATGCCCAGATAGACCGAATTGACTGCCAGCACGGCGAACAGGCCGAGCACGAACAGCAGCAGCTTGCGCAGGCGCGGTCCGACCGCAGGCACATAGCGACGGCGAGGTCGGGCGGGCACGGCGGGGCTGGGCGGGGTGGCGTTGGACATCAGCAAGGACCTTTCGGAAGCATGCGGCGTAGTCTGCCGCAGAGGCGTCGGGGCGCGGCGAGTCATTACAAAGCTTTTGCAAGTGGGGCGACTGGTGGTTGTGAGGCGCGGGTGGCCTGGCGGCGTTGGTCGCGGACTTTCGAGTCGGGAGTTGGGAGTTGGGAGTAGGGAGTTGGGAGTAGGGAGTCGGGAGTCGGAAGTCGGGAGTCGGGAGTCGGGAGTAAGGGCAGTTTCAGTGGCCAGTGATGAGCGCAGAGCCGCAAGCCGGAAGTAGCGCGGTCCCGGCGCGCCTGTCGCTTCGATCTTCGCCTCGGCAGCGTTCGCGCCGGCGGCCGCGTCTTCATGGTGCGCAGGATGACGGAGCTTCGCCAACGCCATCAAGAGAGGGCCGGTTCCCGCACAGCGGGAGTCCCGTCGCACCGAGTCGGTGCGCTCATTCGCGCATCAAGCATTGGGCGACCTCAAAGTTGCCGGCTCTCCCTGACACCCTCAACCCTCAGCCCTCAGCCCTCAGCCCTGTGTTTGGTGAGAGGGGCAACTGCTCACCGCAACCAGCGACCGATAGCGAACCGCACCACGCTGCGCACTCCCAACTCCCAACTCCCAACTCGCTCTCCGTGACTTCCGGCAGGCTCTTTACGTGTACTGGTGTATTACATTAATAACACACCAACACGGAGTCGGGTCATGAGAAGCGTCTTGTTAAATCGCCTGCATTCACGCATGAATCTGATCGCAGACTTGCGCCGCGGTCTGTTCAGTTTCGCGGTGACCCTGCTGCTGGCCGCCTCCAGCGTGCTCTACGCGCAGGACGACGAGGAACAGCCGCCACCGCCGCCGCGCGATGTCGCCGAACTGCAGACCCGCCTGCAGGCGGAGATGGACGAGCGCCAGATTCCGGCCATCGGCGTGGCGCTGGTCCGGGCCGGTCAGCTGGAGTGGGTCGGTGGGTTGGGGGTGGCCGACAAGATTTCCGGTCGCGCCGCCGACGAGCACACGCTGTTCCGGATCGGATCAATCAGTAAATCGCTGCTGGCGCTGGCGGTGATGCGCGAGGTCGAGGCCGGTCGGATGGATTTGGAGGCCAGCGTCAGCGAACTGGCGCCGGAGATTCCGATCGACAACCCGTGGCAGGCGACCGACCCGGTCCGGCTGGTCCATCTGCTGGAGCACACGGCCGGCTTCGATGACATGCATTTTCAGCGGATGGAGCGAGACCCGACCGCCGCCAACACCTTCGAGCAGATGGTCCAGTTCGCGCCCGAGTTCCGCGTCCGCTGGCGGCCCGGCGAGCGCCAGAGCTACTCCAATCCGGGCTATGGTCTGGTCGCCTACCTGCTCGAGAAGTCGACCGGACGCGATGCGAAGGAGTACATCAGTGGCGAAGTGCTGGTCCGGCTGGGAATGTTCGACACGCGCTGGGATGTCGAAGGCGTGGACGAGCGCGCCGCGGTTGGCTATGAGACCGCCAGCACCCAGACCGTGCCCCAGGCGGACCTGAGCATGCCGACCGTAGGTGCGCTGTGGTCGACGCCGGCGGACATGGCGCGGCTGCTGCAATTCCACCTCAGCAACACCGCCAGCGCGCCGGAGCTGATCAGCCCGGCCAGCCTGCGCCGGATCGAAACGCCGGTGACATCGCTGGCTTCGCGCGCGGGGTTCAGCGGCGGCTACGCACTGGCCAACTACGTCAGCGATATCGACGGTTGGCGACTGCGCGGCCATTCCGGCGGTCTGCCCGGCTATCTGGCTTATCTGTCCTATCAGCCGGAGCAGCAGTTCGGCTTCGTCGTGATGCTGAACACGATCCCCGAGCGCGCGCGGCCGTTGCGCGCGTTGCTGGTGAGCTTCCTCAGCCAGGATCTGGCCAAACCGGTCGCGGCCGAGCGCATCGCTCCCGATTCGCGGTGGGAAGGCTGGTACGGCGCCTCCAGTCCGCGCAACCAGATCCTTGCCGGCATCGAAGGGCTCATGAACGTTGGCCGGATCAGTTCAGATAACGGCGGCTACCGGATCAGCCATCCATTGTTTCCGCAGTCATTCCAGTTCGACCTGCTGCCCGGCGGACTGACGCGCGACGAGGGCCTGCTCGAGGCCAATGGCGTTTTCAGCATCGATGGCGATGGTCGCGCGGTGTGGGTGTCGGACGACAACGTGTTCGTGCGCAGCAGTGTCTGGGAAACCGCGTTGCCGATGTACCTGGCGACGTTGGCCTTGCTGGCTCTGCTGCTGAGCCTGCTGAGCGCGCCGGTGTGGGTCTGGCGCCAGTACCGAGGCAGGTCGTCCCGTTACTCTGCGGCCAACGCACGCTACTGGCCGGCGGCTGCCGCAATGGCCTTTGCCGCGGCGGTATTCAGTACCTTCAATCTGGACCTGACCGCGTTGACCCGCGCCGAGATCGACGCGCCGGCGCTGGGCGTGTTCCTGGGCACGCTTGCTTTCGGGGTGCTGGCATTGATCAGCCTGATCCAGGTTTGGCGCCATCGGGCCCAACTGGGCGGACGCTTCGTGACTGGCTTGAGTTTCGCGGCGAGCGTCGGCGCGGTCGGGCTGGCGCTGTGGCTGTGGCAGATCGAGTTGCTGGGAGTGCGGTTGTGGGCGTGGTGATTGGTCATTGCGAGAGTCATGGCCAGAGCCAGAGCGAGAGCTTTCAACACAATGGACATAAAGGACACAAAGGAAGAGCAAGAGCAATAAAGCCACAAAGGAAGAGCAAGGGCGATCAGGACCACAAGTGACCTGCAATCTCGATGTTGCCGGCTTCTCCTGACCCTCAGCCCTCAGCCCTCAGCCCTCAGCCCTGAGCCAGTCCTTGGCCCTGTGTTTGATGCTTTGCACTTGCGATGCTTGGCCCAGGAGCGAAGAGCAACGCGCCGTCTGGCCAGCGCACTCCAAATGTCCGCCGCGCGGCCCCATTTGGAGTGCGGCGACCTGGCGCCGCTTTGCTTTTGGGTGGGTGGTGAGCGCAAGAGCGCGCGTTCGGAAGCGCGGACTTGCCGATCGGAAGTAGCGCGGTTCCGGCGCGCGTGGAGCTGTGGTCTTCGCACCGGTCCCTTTCGCGCCGGCGGCCGCGTCGACCAACGGAGCGGAGGCGAGCGCTTTTTGGGACTCACGCTCATGCCGCAAGCTTTGAGCACCCGTTCCCACCGAAGCAAAAGCGCTGTCAGGCCAGCGCACTCCAAATGTGAGCCGCGCTGCCCCTTTTGGCGTGCGGTGCCCTGGCGCCGCCTCGCCAACGCGTTGACGTCGTAAACAGTTGCCGCGTCGCGTACAAGCAATTCCTGCAGTTGCGCCGGACTCAGTGTCGGCAGTCCCATCAGAAAGGCCATCATCTCAGTTCTCCTCCGACCGCCTGGTCATCAGATAGCGTCCGAAAATCAGCAGCAACGCTCCGACTATTGCGGCGATGCCGATATTGCGGGCGAGTTCTACCGGGGCGAACAGCCAGCCGATGGCATGGACCAGGGCGGCGATCACCAGGGTCCAGCCGGCGAATCGGAGTTGACCCTGCCAGCGCGCGGAACTGGCCATTTTCGGCATCACGTTGGCGTAGGCCAGCAGTATCAGTGCCTGGATCAGGGCCTGGGTGCGCTGGCTGATGTCCTCGCCGCTCATCGGCAGCAGGCGCAGTTCATCGACCAGCGCAGCGCCCAGTGCGAGGCAGAGGATGACGCCGGCCAGGGTCAGCGCGTGATGCAGGCGGGCTGCCGCTTGCGCGCTCTGGCTGCGGGCGTAGCGCCACACGATGACACCAACAAACAGGCTGATTGCGGTGGTCAGCCACAACAGCGGTTGCTCGGGGCGCAATGCGGTCAGGGTCAGTCCCAGCAGCAGCAGGGCGCTGGCGGTCAGGCGCAGCGACAGGGGCGAGGCGACGAGCGCGGTGATCGTGGTCATGTCTGGTCTCCGGTGGGTTTGCTGGACTCGGTCGGCTGGGTGCGGACCGGGCCTTCGATGCCAAAGAGCTGGGCGAAACCGAGCAGCGCGTCTTCGAGTACGGACAGATGCAGGTGATAGATCAGCTGCTTGCCATCGCGCCGGCTGTGAACCAGATCGGCCTCGCGCAGCACGGCGAAATGGGCTGACAGAGTGGGTTTGGCCAGATCAAAATGGGCCGCCAGTTCGCCGGCGCTCAGCGGGCCTGCGCGCAGCAACTGCAGGATCCTGCGGCGGGTCGGGTCAGCCAGTGCTTTGAATACGCTGCTCATGGTTCGATAGTTTGCTAAATAACGAAATGTATGTCAAGAGGGGCGCAGCTTCGGGTTGCAACAGAGTGTTTGTGAAGCTGATGCGGCCTCGACAGGCTTTCCAGTCGGGAGTTGGGAGTCGGGAGTGCGCACCGTGGAGAGGTTTGCGGTTGCTGTTGTAGAGCCAGCCTGCTGGCGAAGCTCTTGCTGTTGCCCTTGCTCGTGCTCTTGCTGCAACTCCCAACTCCCGACTCCCGACTCCCGACTTCTGATTCCCGATAGCTGCATCAGTTCGACTCACCGTCGTCGCTACATTCGGTTCCGGCTCCCCCGACCAACCTCTGCAGATCGCTGTCGTCGAGGATCCGCCATTGCCCGCTGGCCAGATCACCCAGCTCGAGCCCCCCGATCTGGCTGCGGTGCAGTGCCAGCACATGGTTCCCGACCGCCGCAAACATCCGGCGCACCTGGTGATAGCGGCCCTCGTGCAGGGTCAGGCGCGCCTGTCTGGGTGTCAGGACCTCCAGTTCGGCCGGCAACAGGGGCTTGTCGTCGGATTCCAGCAGCAGCTGACCACTGGCAAAGCTCGCCGCCTCGTCGCCGCGCAGGGCCTGTGCAAGGGTAGCCTCGTAAACCTTCGAAAGCCCCGTTTTGGGCGAGGAGACCCGGTGCAGCAACTGGCCGTCATCGGTCAGCAGCAGCAGGCCGCTGGTGTCCTGGTCGAGCCGACCGATGCTTGAAAGCGCAGGCTTGCGGAGCAGGAAGCGTGGCGGTAGCAGGTCGTAGATCAGCGCGCCGCGGTCCTTGCGCGAGCAGGTATGGCCGAGCGGCTTGTGCAGCATCAGGGTCAGGCCGATGGGCGGGTCCAGCGGCGCATCGTCGATCCGGATCTGATCGTGAGCGACCTGATCGTCTGCGTACAGCACCTCGCCGGCCGGGTCGGTGATCTGGCCGGCGCGGAACATCGCCGTGATCTCCTTGCGGCTGCCGTAGCCCAGATTGCCGATGAGCCGGACCAGCCTCATCGTCGCCGCGGGCCCTGGTCGGCCACTTGCTGGCGCTTGCGCGGTCGCCAGTCCGCGGTCGGATCCGCCTGATCGCGCAGCTTGGGGCGTGACTGCAGACGCGGGCCACCAGCGCGCCGCGCATTGATGACCTTGTAGGCACCGGTCTGGGCCAGGGTGTGGACCTCGTCGTAGTTATCGGCGAGCAGCGCCTCGTATGGCAGGTGGCGGTTGGCGACCAGCCACAGCTGACCACCGGGCAGCAGGGCGCCGGCCGCGGCGCTCAGAAAAGCCTGGCCGATGTCGATCCGCTGGCGCGCACGCTGCGCATGGAAGGGTGGATTGCTGACGATGTGCTGGTACTGGCGAGGCAGGCCAGTGGTGACGTCATGCCAGCGGAAGCCGAGCTGCGCGCGGTCAGACTGGCTGGCCAGGTTCTGGCGCGCCAGTTCGAGCGCGCGGGCGTCGGCCTCGTACAGGTCGAGCGATGCGATCTTCGGACAGCGCTGCAGGAGCTCACTGGCCAGATAACCGA
>JBGTIE010000165.1:0-7411 GCA_041745855.1 Lysobacterales bacterium
GCCGCCTCGATGGCCTTCATGCTGCCGGTCGCCACCGCGCCGAACGCGATCGCCTTCGGCACCGGCCTGATCCCGGCCCCCAGGATGATCCGCGAGGGCTTCATGATCGACATCCTCGGCGTGCTGGCGGTCAGTACGGTGGTTTATTTTGCGATGCGATGAAGGCGAGTCGGGAGTCGGGAGTAGGGAGTAGGGAGTTGGGAGTTGGGTGTTGGGAGTTGGGAGACGATGGTCGGGGTCGGGGTCGGAATCGGAATCGGAATCGGAAGTGAGGGCGACGAGATGGGGTTTTGGCCCGGGTGTTTCATGAACGTGCGTAGCGAGACCGCCAAGGGCGGCGGATAAGTCGTGTGACGGATCGATTCCGATTCCGATACCGATTCCGACCCCGACGGCTTTGGATCCCACCCGACCCACAGATCCAGTTTGCATCACACCAATCTCCCCGCTATGCTGGCCGGCTACTGAATATTCACCTTAGGAATTCATATGCTGGCCCAAGTCGCAACGCCACGCCGCACCATCAGCCTGATTGGCGCGCCCACTGACATCGGAGCCGGTCACCGCGGCGCCTCGATGGGCCCGGAAGCACTGCGTGTAGCCGGTCTGCCGCAGGCGCTCAACTCGCGCGGGCTGGACGTGATCGATCGCGGCAACCTGCTCGGGCCGGTCAATCCGTGGCAGCCGCCTACCGACGGCTATCGTCATCTGGCCCAGGTGGTTGCCTGGAACCGGTTGGTGTTCGACGCCGTCTCGCGTGAACTCGACGCCGACCGGCTGCCGATCCTGCTCGGCGGCGATCACTGCCTGGCGATCGGATCGATCGCCGCGGTGGCGCGCTGGTGCCGTGAGATCGGCAAGAAGAAGCTGCTCGTGATCTGGCTCGATGCACACGCCGATTTCAACACCGCGACCATCACACCCAGCGGCAATGTCCACGGCATGCCGGTGGCATGCCTGTGTGGTTCGGGACCGGTCGAGCTGGTCCAGATCGACGGGCCCGGCCCCGCCCTGCAGCCACAGCAGATCCGCCAGATCGGCATCCGCAGCGTCGATCCGGGCGAGAAACAACTGGTCGAGGAAGCCGGGCTGGACATCTACGACATGCGCTATGTCGACGAGATGGGCATGCGGCGGGTCATGACCGAGGCCCTGGCCGATGTCGACGCCGACACCCACCTGCATGTCAGCTTTGACATAGATTTCCTCGATCCGGAGATCGCCCCGGGGGTCGGCACGACGGTGCCGGGTGGCCCGAACTATCGCGAGGCGCAGCTGTGCATGGAGATGATCGCCGACACCGGGTGCCTCGGCTCGCTCGACATCGTCGAGCTTAACCCGGCCTTCGATCATCACAATCGCAGCGCCGAACTGGCGGTGGACCTGGTCGAGAGCCTGTTCGGCAAATCGACCCTGATGCGCAGCTGAGCGGCGCCAGACAAGCCGATCAGTGATGACCATCGAACTCGATCCGCGGCTGGCAGCAGAATGCATGGTGCTGGGCGAAGGCCCGACCGGCTGGCTGCTGCTGCGCGACGAAGCGCGCTGGCCATGGTGCCTGTGGGTCCCGCGCACCGGGCAGATTGAATTCCACTCCCTGGATCAAGTCGAGCAACTGCGCACGATGCAGGTCGTGGCCAGGCTCGCCAGCACGATCGCCAGTCTGCCCGGCGTATCCAAGATCAACATCGCCAGCCTCGGCAACCTCGTCGCCCAGCAACACTGGCACGTCATCGGCCGCGCACCCGGCGACCCGGCCGGCCCGGCACCGACCTTCGGCTTGCCCCGGCAGCCATACCCACCCGGCGAGTTGGACCAGATGGCCCAGCGCCTGCGCGCGGCGCTCGATGTGGCTGGGCTCGTGGGCTGATACAGAGCCGAAAAGCCTTCAACACAAAGGACACAAAGGACACAAAGGAAAGCAGAGCGAGAATCTGTAGCGTCGAAGGGCTTTGGTATCGTTCACTCGGAATGTGCTGCGAACTCCGCTCTCGCACAAATCAAGAAAGCTCTACCTTTGTGTCCTTTGTGTTTGAACGCTCTGGCTCTGGCTCTGGGTTGGGCTTCCCGCTCGCCGCCATCCTCACTTCCGCAGCGCAGCAAACTCCTTGCGGAACTTGGCGATCTTCGGGGCGATGACCAGGCTGCAGTAGGGCTGCGAGCCGTTCAGCTCGAAGTACTGCTGGTGGTAGTCCTCGGCAACAAAGAAGGTCGGCAAGGCCTCGACTTCGGTGACAATCTTGCCGGGCCAGCGATCCTTGGCCCGCTCGATTGCGGCTTCGATGGCGGCCTTCTCGGCGTCGTCGGCATAGAAGGCGATCGAGCGGTATTGCGGCCCGATATCGTTGCCCTGCCGGTTCGGCGTGGTCGGATCGTGGATGGCATAGAACACATCGAGCAGCTTCGCCAACTCCAGCACCTGCGGGTCGTAGTAGATCGCAACCACTTCCGCGTGCCCTGTGTCGCCACGAATGACCTGCTTGTAGCTCGGTCGATCGACATGGCCACCGGCGTAGCCGGACACCGCCTCGCGCACCCCGCGCAGCTCCTCGTAGACCGCTTCCAGACACCAGAAGCAGCCGCCACCCAACACCAGCACCGACTCGCCGTCGCGCGGCATGAGACCCGATTCACTCGCCTGCAGATTGACGCTCATCGCCACTCCCAACAGTAAAGCCCAGAATTTGTGCATGGATGTTCCCGTAGCATGGCAGCTCGCCGATTGCCCATCAGGACCGGAGGATGGCCGATCTGATGACAAGCGCGGGTGAGCGGGAGCGGGCTGGGAGCGAGTCGGGAGTTGGGAGTTGGGAGTCGGGAGTCGGGAGTAAGAGCGACGGCGAGCCCGGCCGATGCAGCAGTGGGACAGCGCGGGCCGGGACAACACCGCCTCGGCTGCCGGGCAAGCTCCGGATTCCACCGCAATACCGAAGCATCAAGTCGATGCGGTGCGCGGAGCTCACCGACATCCTACGCGGCGCAGCCGCGGCTCTTCAGGGCGCTTGCATCTCGGCCTTTTGTTCTGGCTACGCGCTGTCCCGCTCTTCACTGGAACTGGAACTGGCCACTGGAACTGCTGTTCTGACCCCTCACCCCTCAGCCCTCAGCCCTCAGCCGTGAAAAAAAGATTGACAACTCTACCGAAATCCGCGATTCCATAGAGCCTATGCCGCAGCGCAGCAAATTGACCGCCGTGGCACTCCCGGGGATTCAGGAAGCAACAGCAAATGGCCGAGAACGAGCAAGCAGAGCAGCCGACCGAGATGACCGGTGCGGAGATCGTCGTGAAGGCGCTGGCCGATCAGGGCGTCCGTCACATCTTCGGCTATCCGGGCGGCGCGGTGCTGCCGATCTACGATGCCTTGTTCAAGCAGGACGTGGTCGAGCACTTTCTGGTCCGGCATGAGCAGGGCGCAGCGCATGCGGCCGAGGGCTATGCCCGCTCGACCGGCAAGGTCGGCGTGCTGCTGGTCACGTCCGGTCCCGGCGCCACCAATGCGGTGACCGGCCTTGCCGACGCGATGATGGATTCGATCCCGTTGGTCTGCATCACCGGCCAGGTGCCAACCCACCTGAGCGGCTCGGACGCCTTCCAGGAATGCGACACCGTCGGTATCACCCGCGCCTGCACCAAGCACAATTTCCTGGTCAAGAACATCGACGATCTGGCACGCACGCTGCACGACGCCTTCTACATCGCCCGCACCGGCCGGCCCGGCCCGGTGGTGGTGGATATCCCGAAGGACGTGCAGTTCCGCCGCGGTCCCTACAGCGAGCCCGCCAACATTCTCCACCGCACCTACCGGCCGCAGACCCAGGGCGA
Source organism: Lysobacterales bacterium (assembly GCA_041745855.1). Taxonomy (GTDB): domain Bacteria; phylum Pseudomonadota; class Gammaproteobacteria; order Xanthomonadales; family SZUA-5; genus JAWLAT01. The sequence goes on from JBGTIE010000165.1 coordinate 3,824, forward strand.
TCCGGCGCGCATCGAGCAGGCGGTCGAGCTGCTGGCGCAGGCCAAGCGACCAGTTTTCTACACCGGCGGCGGCGTCATCAACGCCGGCCCGGAAGCTTCCGAGCTGTTGCGCGAACTGGTTCGGCTGACCGGCCATCCGGTGACCTCCACGCTGATGGGCCTGGGTGCCTATCCGGCGCACGATCGCCAGTGGCTGGGCATGCTCGGCATGCACGGCACTTATGAGGCGAACCTGGTCATGAACCGCTGCGACGTGATGGTCGCGGTCGGTGCGCGCTTCGACGATCGCGTCACCGGCCGGCTGGATGCCTTCTCGCCCGGTTCGAAGAAGATCCACATCGACATCGACCCCTCTTCGATCAACAAGAACGTCCGCGTCGACATACCGATAGTCGGCGACTGCGCCGAGGTGCTGCGGGCAATGCTGCAGCTGTGGCGCGAGCGCAAGTACCGGCCCGACGTTGCCGCCGCAACCACCTGGTGGGCTCAGATCGACGCCTGGCGAGCGCGCAAGTGCCTGAACTACAAGCGTGGCGAGACCACGATCAAGCCGCAATATGCGGTCGAGCGGCTGTACCAACTGACCCGCGAACGCAACACCTACATCACCACCGAAGTCGGCCAGCACCAGATGTGGGCGGCCCAGCACTATCACTTCCAGCAGCCCAACCGCTGGATGACCTCCGGCGGCCTGGGCACGATGGGCTACGGCATCCCGGCCGCGGTCGGCGTCCAGGTCGCCCATCCGACCGCGCTGGTGATCGACATCGCCGGCGAGGCCAGCGTGCAGATGACAATGCAGGAGATCTCCACCGCGGTGCAGTACCGGCTGCCGATCAAGATCTTCATCCTCAACAACGAGTACATGGGCATGGTCCGGCAGTGGCAGCAACTGCTCCACGGCAGCCGCTACTCGCACTCGTATTCGGAAGCGCTGCCGGACTTCGTCAAACTGGCCGAAGCCTACGGCGCCAAGGGCATCCGCGCCCGTACCCCGGCCGAACTGGACCGAGCGATCATGGAGATGATCGACCACCCCGGCCCGGTGCTATTCGATTGCGTGGTCGAGAAGCTCGAAAACTGCTACCCGATGATCCCCTCCGGCGCCGCCCATGACGAGATGATCCTGCCAGACGCGGCCGAAGCTGCGGAAGTGTCGGAGGCGGGGAAAATGCTTGTTTAGAGGGCCCAGGGCATAGGGCCCAGGGCCCAGTAAAGCCGAACTTCCCAACTGGGCCCTGGGCCCTGAGCCCTGGGCCCTTTTTCCACCATCGACGCGCAATCCGTTGCGTACGCCGGCTACCAACATTCGAGAGACCCCAACAATGACACTCCCCCAACCCGCCTCCGCCTATTTCCTGGTCGATCAGACCAACCGGGTGCGCAAGGCCACGCTTTCGGTGACGGTGGACAACGAGGTCGGCGCGCTGGCGCGCGTGGTCAGCCTGTTCTCCGGGCGCGGCTACAACATCGAGTCGCTGACGGTGGCCGAGACCGACCATCAGAAGCACACCTCGCGGATTACCATCGTCACCTCCGGCACCGATGAGGTGATCATCCAGATCATGGCCCAGATCGGCCGGCTGGTACCGGTCCATCGAGTGGTTGACCTGGGCCGCGAGAAGCCCGGCGTCGAGCGCGAGATGGCGCTGATCAAGGTCGCCGGCGAAGGCGACCGCCGCGCCGAGGCCCTGCGCCTGTCCGAAGTCTTCCGCGCCCGCGTCATCGACATCACCCACACCAGCTTTGTGTTCGAACTGACCGGCACCTCCGAGAAGATCGACGCCTTCGTCGAGCTGATGATCCCGCTCGGCATGGTCGAATACAGCCGCACCGGCGTGGTGGCAATTGCACGTGGGGCCGAGGCGATCTAGGGCCCAGGGCTCAGGGCACAGGGCCCAGAAGAGCAGGGCCTGCTGCTGTGGCGCAGACGTTGGTTCTGGTGGTTCGTTCAAATTGCCAGTAAAGAGCAGCCATGCTGGTGCCGGAGACGAACTCCCGATCTTCGGTCCTGAAACTTCGTCATTGCGAAGGAGCCCTAGCGACTGCGGCAATCCAGCCCTGGCTTGTCACCACCCACGCCAAGCCGCGCCCCCAAGAAGCAAAGCGGCGTCAGGTCGCCGCACTGCAGAATGAGCCGCACGCGCCACCATTTGGAGTGCGCTGGCCTGACAGCGCTTTGCTTCTGGTGCCTTCGGGCTTTGTGACGTCAGCCTATTCCTCGAACCCACACCTTGTGCCTTCCCGGCATCGGCCGCCGCTTCCAGACCCTGCCGAACCCGCTAACCCCAAGAACGCTTCGCCGTCCTTTGACCAGCGCGAGCATTCGTCCTACCATCACGACATACCTTCACCTTGAATCATCATGCTTCCGCACCGAACCACTTTTTCGCTGGACGAGGAAACCGTCGAAGGCATCCGCAAGCTGGCGCGGGTGTGGGGGACTTCCCAGGCCGGAGTCGTGCGGCGGGCGGTTGCCTATGCGGTCAGCCGGGCGGTCGAACCGCTTGCCGTGCGTGAGGTGATCGCCTGCTATGAGACCGGTGCCGTGCCCCGCGGTATGGAGGATCTAAGGCGCGTCTCCGACGAACTCCGTGCGGAACGCCGGTTGGCCGAGGAAAGTCGGCTGGATCGCGTCCCGTAGCAGTGATCCACCTCGACACCAACGCCCTCATTGCCATCCCGGCGTGGGCACGCGCCCGGCATCCGCTCGTCGCGCGAATCCGCGAAGGCGAGCCGGCCGCGGTCTGTGCGTTGGCTTGGTACGAGTTCGTCTGCGGACCGACAGACGCCCTGGAAGTTGACCTTGCCCGGCAACTGATCGAAGCACGGATCCTGCCCATCGGCTCGCGTGACGCCGAGTTGGCGGCTCAACTGTACAACGCGACCGGCCGTCGACGCGGCCTCCGGACCGACGCGCTCATCGCCGCAAGCGCCATCAACAATGATGCCGAGCTCGCCACCTTGAACCTCGAGGACTTTCAAGCCTTCGTTGAGTTTGGCCTGCGGCTGGCCGCCGTTTAAGGCCGACCGGGCAACTCAGAAGCGAAGCGGCCCCAGGTCGCCGCACTCAAAAAAGGGAACGCTCGCTCCACCATTTGGAGTGCGCTGGCCTGACAGCGCTTTGCCCTGTCGTTGCCGCACGTTGGCGACCGTGCCACCATTGATGGACCCCTCGTTTCCCTCAATCACGATAGACCCGGCTCGCCGGGGCGGGCGCCCCTGCGTGCGCGATCTAAGGATCAGCGTCGGTAACGTGCTCGGCTTGCTGGCAATCGGGATGTCAGCAGAACAAATCGTTGCCGATTATCCGGAGCTCCGGATCTAGCCCGGATGTTTCATGAACGTGCGTAGCGAGGCCGCCAAGGGCGCGTCGTGGTGCGGTCCGCGGACCGTTTGGCAGTGAAGGCGTAGTTTGCTCTACGTTGAGCTGACAAACGGGAGCAAACCGCGCCACGGCGTGATGATTGGCGGCCGCAGTAGCAGGTTCATGAAATATCCGGGCTAGGACATTCGCAGCTGTCTGGCATACGCCGCCGCACGCGAGGCACACGAAATCAGGTTGGTCAGTGCCGCGTGAAGCTGCTG
>JBGTIE010000166.1:0-14192 GCA_041745855.1 Lysobacterales bacterium
AAACCGACGCCGTTCCGCGGGGTCGGTGAGCCTCCCTGCGCAAGTGCATGGGTGATCCCATGGCGCCAGTCATCCAGTTGCGATACATGCTGGCGGAGCCAGCCGGAATGGTAGAGCGTATCGGCATAGCGTTCGCCGCGAGTGCACGAATCCGCTTGAGTTTGCCGGGCTCGGTCGACTGCGGCACCACGGCAACAAAGCGCAGGCCCAGCAGGCGGGCGAACCAGGCCTCGGAGATCGCGGTGCTGCCGGTCGATGCGTCGATCACCAGTTGACCGGCACGCAGCCGTCCGTTGCATAGCGCGTACAGAAACAGCGAACGCGCCAGCCGATGTTTCAGACTGCCGGTCGGGTGCGCGGCTTCGTCCTTGAAGTAGAAGTCGATGCCCGGGTAGCCGGGAAACGTGGCCTGCAGCAGATGGGTATCGGCCGAGCGCGCAGCTTCGCGCTCGAGTCGAGCGATCGATGCGTGGACCCAGTCCAGATCAGCTGCGCCCAGCGGCATTGCGGAATCGGCCATGCGGGCAGCTTGGCAGGGCTGCGGTGGTGACGCATTGATCGGGGTCAAGGCGGTTGGGTTAGCGGTCGACGCCGAGTCCGGACTGACGATCAGCGCGCTGGATCAGCTTGGTGCCGGCTTGCGAGCCACTCGGCGAATCGAAGGTCGGACTCCGCCAGCTGGTCCGCGTCCATGCCTGACTCGAGCTCGGTCCGATAGACCTGCGAGTCGTCACTGCCCAACTCGACGGACTGCAGGTAGTACAGCCTGGCCTGAACCAGATCCCTCACAACACCCTCACCGCGGGCATACATCGTGGCGAGCGCTCGGTAAGCGTGGCTCTCGCCGAGCTGGGCGGCCTGCGTATACAGCGCTATGGCCGTGGCATAGTCACGCTCGATCCCATCGCCGGTGGCATACATCACCGCAAGCGAGGTCAGGCCGTTGGGGTGTCCGCTCGCGGCGGACTGCTGAAAGTACCCCACGGCGCGTTCGGAGTCTGGTTCGCGGAGCTCGCCGCGGACGAAGCTCATGCCAATGCGCCATTGCGAATAGGCATCGCCGCGCCCGGCAGCGCGCTCGTACCAGACCAGCGCCCGCGCCAGGTCAGTGGCGCCGACCCAGCCGTATTCGTGGCTCATCGCCAGATCACGCTGCGCGTCACGCACATCGTGCTCGGCCGCCGTCTGGATCAGCTCCATCCCGGCAGCGCGGTCGACCTGACCGCCACATTCGCCGCGGAACATGATCAGCCCGTAGTAGTAGGTCAGCACCGTCATCGCGACCTCACGCTTGATGAGCACCTCGAACAGCTCACATGCCCGATCGCGGTCCCAATCGATGAAACTCGTGCCGTTGTAGAGGGAGATGGCGTAGTTCAACCGGGCCCCGTCATCTCCTGCCGCGACGGCCTGCTCCAGATAAGCCAGCGCGAGGGCGTCATCGACCTCGGTCCCCCAGCCGTGGCCGTAAATCAGGTAAAGCAGATTCATCGCCAGGCCACTGCCATTGGCCGCCGCACGCTGCGCGTGATCGATGGCCGGTCGAATCGCGGCGGCTTCGATTTCCTCCGGTTGGCGCCCATCGATGGCGAGATGCATGTAGGCTTTCGCAAGCGTCGCATCGACCTTTGCATCACCGACGCTGGCATACGACGAAAGCGTCGCCACGGCCTCGGCAAACTGCATCGCGGCCGTCTGATCTTCGGCCAGGGCGAGCGCTTCATCCATCCCGCTGTGCCCGGATTCGGTCGTTGCCGCATTCGACCTGGTCGGCTGCGCCGTCGCGCAGCTTGATAGCCCGGCCGCTGCCAGCAAGGACATCAGTATCAAGCTCTTGCGCATTGCCGGATCTCCTGTAGTCGATGTAGCTGAGTCTGCAGGCAGCCGCTGCCGGGAACGCCCCTTACTCTGCGCCCCCCAATGACCACGGCGGGTTGCCGCACAGGGTCTGGTAGTCGGTGCAGGCAAGATCGGCCAGCGCCAGCGCTCCGGCCAGATCCATGCAGCCATGCAGTGCGTGCTCCAGCATGGCGCCGGCAAGCGCGACGACACCAAGTTTTGTGTCCTCTGCCTCGTCCAAGCCCGTGGTGTCGGGCAACCGCACATGAATCTTGCGATCCTTGCATTGGGCCGGAGCGGTGACCTCCACCGCCGGGATCAACTCGCGGACAGCCGCGTCCACCCCTTCCTCGGTACGCGCGTCGGCAAAGCCGGGATAACTGGCACGGACTTTCAGCGCGAAAGGTGGACGGTAAAACAGATAGCTGGTCGATCCCTGCTCATCGCCGTCCAGTTGCAGCCGCAACGAGAGGCGCTTTCCCTGAGTCAGGACAGGGTGATCGGCGACCTCGAAATCGGATTCGGCCAGCAGCGTCCAGCCCGTGTACCCGCCATTCTCGACCGCGTAATCCAGTTCCGCGCGATGGGTGTTGACGACATCACGCAAGCCGGTCGCCAGATCATCGGTGACCCCGACCTGGTAGGCGAAGAGGTCCATTCTCACCCACGGCCATTCGTCCAGCTTGAGACGCAACTGGGTGCCCAGGCCCGCCTCCTCAAAATGATGCCGCTTGACCTCAGTCCAGCCGGCCGGCGCTTCAAACTCGATCTCCACCGCTACCGGCGGGGTGGCCCCATCCTTGTGCTGTACTTTGGGTGGGCCGGCCGCACAACCGCCCACCAGTAACGCGAGAATGATGGGGTTAACGCTCCTGATCATCGTTGTCGCCTCGATTTGGGTCCACGCGCGACCAGAGCCTGAGTCATTCGGGTCGATCACGCAAGGATGGATCGGGTCGTGCGCGAACTGGCGCCAGGTTCAGCGAGCTGCCAGCATTGGGCTCTGGCGGGCCGGGCTTTCCGGGCCGGTGACGGAGGCGCACAGCGGATGCTTCGGGTGGTCTGGCTTTTCCTTGGCTGCCTGCTGGCGGGGTCGGCGCTGGCCTCGGCCAGCGTTGATTTTGAGGTGGAATGGTTGGGCGAGGGGGCTTTGGAGGATGGGCCTCCGACGGTTGCTGCGGCCGTGCCGGAGCCGCTTGATCCAGGCTTGATCCGGGATTTCGGGGGCGGTGGATGGTGGCGTATCCGGCCGGTCGGACCTCGCGAGGACAACGGGCTGCCAAGCGTCCTGTACTTTGCCGGTGGCTATTCCGCGACGATCTCGATCTGGTTGCCGGGCGAGGCTACGCCCATCGTGCGTAACCGATTCAGCCTTCGCGGTCCGCGCTGGGGCAGCGCAATCCACTTGCCGCTGTTGCTGCCTGCGGGCGTGGAGCTGGAGCAGGGCATCCTGCTGCACCTGTACGACGACCGCGGCCGGCGGGTGCGGCCCGCACTGACCGAACTGGAGCACTACCTGACGGCGGTCACCAGAAACAAGATCGTCATCGCCAGTTCGGCCACGGCGATGCTGCTGCTGGCCTTGCTGGCGCTGCTGTTCAGCCGTAGCTTTCCCTCGCCCGCCTACCGCTGGCTCGCTCTGATGGCGCTGATGGCCACCGGCTACGTGCTGAGCTTGAACGGGGACCTTTACAATTTGCCCGGCGGCCAGTGGCTGGCAGGCTCAGCGATCGCCGTCGACCGCACCACAGCCATGGGCATGGCCCTGGCGGGTTGCTTCTTCCTGATCAACTTCCTCGACCTGCAACGGCGCCAGCGCCATGCTCGGCATCTCTACCGGCTGTTTGCGCTGGCTTTCGCGCTGCTGATTGGTGCCAGCTGGCTGGAGAGCCCGACGCCCGCGCCCTGGGCCAGCAGACTGTTCAATCTGCTGCTGCTCGTGATGGTGGTGCTCACTGTCTGGGAAGCGCTACGAGCCAGTTCTCAGGGTTATCGGGCCGGCATCTATCTGCTTCTGGCCTGGAGCCCCGCCTTGCTGACGCTGGTGGTGTGGATCGCAATGATCGAGGACTGGCTCCCGGTGGGGCCGGTCGATCTGTCCCTGCTGGTGGCGCCGGCGCTGGCCTTGCAGATGCTGGTGTTGTTGCTGGGCCTGGCGCGGGACAGTGAGCGCTTGCGGCGGGAACGCGATCTGGCCGACGAGGCTGCCGGTCACGACGCACTGACCGGTGCACTGAACCGGCGCGCCGCCGCGCAGCAACTGCCCGAGTTGCGATTGCGCCATTCCGAAGTGGGCCTGGTCTACCTGGATCTGGACCATTTCAAACGGGTCAATGACGAGCACGGCCATGGCGTCGGCGATGCCTGTCTGCGGCAACTGGTGTGGCGACTGCAGCGGGCGCTGGGCGAGCACGATCTGCTGTTCCGCCAGGGCGGCGAGGAGTTTGTCATTGCATTGCCGGGGCTGGATCTGGCTGCGGCGAGTGCTCGCGCCGAACTGCTGCGGAGCACCGTGGCGGCGCGGCCCTTCGATGGCGATGGTGTCGAGCTGGCGATGAGCATCAGCCTGGGCGTGGTCAGCTGGCACAGCGACGAGAGTCTCGAAGCAGCACTGGAACGGGCCGACCGGAACCTCTATCAGGCCAAGCGCGATGGCCGTAATCGGGTCGTGGCGGGGTAGCGTGGAAAACTCATGAACTAGTCCGCGGTTGGCTCGTCCTCGGACTCGGTCTCCGTGGCGGGAGGAGGGTCAATGTCAGTGCCGACCACAGCCGGCTCAACGGGCGCGGTCATCGCTACAGCGATGCCAGTGAGCTGGATCGACCGGAGTGCCTCGAAGGGATAGGCCAGATGCGCGTCGGTGGCCGGGTCGCGCAGGAACAGAAAGCGGTTGCTGGTGCCGATCAGGCTGCCGTCAAAGCTGGTGCCATCCTCCGCGAAGACGATCTGCACTGCTCGGCCGTTGCCGGAGGCCGTTTGATGCGCACTGAGCTGTGCCCAGAGCACGATGAGAAACACCACAAGCAGGACGCCTACCAGCAGATTGGCGCGGCGGTAGGTCGGCGTTCCGTACCACGCCAGCCAGAGTGCCCGTTCGCGACGACCAAAGCGCGCGCTGCAGAAGTTGTCGAACTGGACTGCGACTATGGCTACCAGCAGGAGCAGCCAGACCGTCGGTTGGCGGAACGAGGCCATCAACAGATCGGTGGGGTCGACGTAGTGGAGGATGTCGATGCCGAGCGCGTTGTAGTAGGCCCACTGGAACAGCATGCCGATGCTGGTGGACAGCGCATACAGTGCCGGCACGGCCAGACTCGGTCGCTCCAGCCACCGCCACCACAAGAATGTCCTACCGGATTTCTCGCCTGCTTCTGCGGACACGTGACTCCAGGAGCGGGATAGTCGTGGCGGAGTATCGCATTGATCGTTCAACCGGGTGCGAGTCCAGGTGGTGTCGGGGTCGGGGTCGGTATCGGGGTCGGAATCGGAATCGGAATCGGTATCGAGGGCGACCGCATAAGCCTTGGCCCCGCCAACCACTTGAGGTGTACCAGGCAGTCGTCAAGAACGGCGGCGTGGCGACACGGTTCACGAAGTGGCAGCCGGATACGCCGAATAGCGGATCGATACCGACCCCGACCCCGACCCCGAAGTTGCCGGGCCCCGGCCCTCGGATTGGCACCGGACGCTTTGAACGTAAACGAAGTCGCAGTCGGATACGCCGAATGGCGGATCGATTCCGATACCGATTCCGACCCCGACCCCGAAGTTGCCGGGCCCTGGGCCCTCGGACTGGCACCGTACGCTCTGAGGAAACGGTGGCGAACATGTTCCGTCGTGGTCGCACGTGGCAGCGAGGAGCGCTTGTGCTACTCGCCGTCCAGTGTGCGCAGTTGCACTTCGAAGTTCATCGGCAATGGTTGATCGGTGCCTGCGGGCTGCGCTTGGATGACGAATCGAAAGACAAGCTGGGTGCTGGCATCCAGGGTACCGATGTAGGACACCAGACCGTCCGCCTCGACCGCGCGCATGTCGATTTGTTGGGCATGACCAACCAGGTTTTCGTAATGTGCGCTCACCTCGGCCGAGACAGGGACTGACTGCTGGTCCGGTCGCTTTTCCAGAATGACCAGGTTGAGCAGGACAAGGTCGGGTCCGGACTCGATACCATACTGACGCGCCATGGCATCGGGCAGAAGCTCGGTGGGGCTGATACTGGCACGCAGTGTAAAGCGATCAAACTCGGCGATCTGCCCTAGCGGCTGCTCGTCCCCCGTAGTCTGATCGGCTTGTGGCTGGTTCTGCGCCGAACCGCCGGTTTGCGCGGCTCGGTCGCAGCCGGCCAGCAGGGCAACAGCGAACATCAGGGCGATGGGCAGCATCGCCGGCAGCGCGGCGCTTTGGAGTCTGTGTCTTTCAATGGTGTTCATGGTGCGCTCTACTCCACGGGAATGCGCCATACTCGGCGGCGTTGCAGTTGGACCCGCGCGAGTATACAGGCGGCCGTCAGCGGTACGGGCGATCAGTCCGCTCCATTGCCCGAGGCCGCGGGTAGGCCAGCCAAGCGAACAGGATCCCGCCGACGGCCCCGCCCGCAGCCATCAGCACGACGCTGGAGAAATCCCGGTTGGCGCCAATCAGCAGCGCCAACGGCGACAGCCAGTTGACCAGCGGGATACCGGCCAGGATGGCCAGACCACCACCCAGCGCGAACCAGGGCAGCGGGGCTCCGGTGCGCCGGACGACCAGCCACGCAACGACAAAGGCCACCAACAGCGCCGGCAGGACGATATAACCGGCATAGGTCGGGCTGAAACCGGAGAAGATATCGGTCAGCGTGGCACGCAGGTTGGTACTTGCACTGATTTCGACGCCGATCCCGGTCAAGGCGGCAAGATTGTATTGGGTCTGGACCACCGCGCCCCACACCACGGTCAGCACGACAGCGGCGAGGAAGGCGAGGATCGAGCGCCAGGCGCTTGCAGGATTCATCATCATTCTCCGGAAACCATGGGCCAGCACCTTCTCTCGCTCAGTTCCGCGGCAGCACGCGTACCAACTGCCCGTCGGGCTCGTCAGTGACCAGGTACAGGGCGCCGTCCGGCCCGGTCCGGATGTCCCGGATACGCTGTTCGAGTTCCGTGAACAACGTTTCCTGGACGCCGGGTGCGCCGCCGTCCAGCAACGGCACCCGGCGAACCGATTCCTCCGCCAGTGCGGCAACAAAGAAACTTCGGCGCCACTGCGGAAACAACGGCCCGTCATAAAGCGTCATCCCGGCAGGGGCGATGGATGGTGTCCAGTACAGCAATGGCTGTTCCATGCCCTCGTACGACGTGTACGGCGTGATCAGCGCGCGACTGTAGTCCTTGCCATGGCTGATGACGGGCCAGCCGTAATTGCGGCCCGGGCGAATCACATTGATCTCGTCGCCTCCCCGCGGACCGTGCTCATGGGCATAGATGACGCTTTGCTCCCGGTCGATCACGATGGCCTGCACATGGCGATGGCCGTAGCTGTAGATCTCCGGCTTCGCGTTTGCGGTGCCGACGAAGGGGTTGTCCTCGGGCACGCTGCCATCGTCGCGGATGCGCAGGATCTTCCCCAGGTGACTGGCCAGGTTCTGCGATTCCTCGCGGAAGAAAAAGCCATCACCGGTGCCCAGCAACAGGGTGCCATCGGGCATCCAGGCCATGCGACCGCCAAAGTGTGCGTCGCCACTCTTGGCAGGCTGTGTGGTGAAAATCGGAGTCACGTCGAGCAATTGGCGACCGTCAAAGCGCGCTCGGACGATGCGGGTGTGGTTTGCGTCGTCATTGCCGTGGGCGTAGGACAGGTACAGGACGCCGGTATCGGCAAAATCTTCCGCCAGTAGCGCATCGAACAATCCGGCCTGTCCAGACGCAAACACCGCGGGCAGGCCCTCGACCGGTTCGGTCCGCAGTCCATCCGGTGCAACGATCCGCAAGCGACCGGGGCGCTCGGTAACGAGGATTCCGCCATCCGGCAGGAACGCAATCGACCAGGGGTGCTCAAGCGGCTCGGCGAGCACCTCCAGCTGGTAGCTCGCCGGCTCTGCACTGGCGCAAAGCGGGGCGGCGATCGCGATGAGCAATGCAAGCATTGAACGGGCAAGCACTGAACGGGCAAGCATTGAACGGGCAAGCATTGGACGCATGGAAAACTCCCTGTCACCGCACTGGAGCCTTGCATCCACCCTCAAAACTGACTGTTCGCTACCGCACACAATCCGCACCGCAACGGATCGTATAGTCACGCCTGTGCAGGTTCGCAGGGACACTCGCTCGCCGTGAGCGCCTATATCAGCCTCAAGCTGATTCACCTCGCTGCAATCGCTGTTTGGGCCGCAGGCTTGTTGTACCTGCCCGGACTGTTCGCAGCCCATCCGCAATGCGCCGGATCAGACGCCGAGTTCCGTCGCCTGCGCAAGCAGACGCGCGTGGTCTACGTCGCACTGATGTCGCCGGCTGCGGTGATCGCGGTGATCAGCGGGACGGTACTGGTGTTTCTAGCAGCGTCCATAGGCGGATGGATCGTGCTCAAGCTGGCGGCGGTCACCGGGATGGTGTTGCTGCACGTGTACATGGGCAGATTGCTCGGGGTGCTGCTGGACCGACCGGACCTGCGCCGTCCGTTCCTGCATCGGCTCCTGATGGTGCCGGCGCTGCTCCTGATCGCAACGGTGATCACCCTGGTAAGCTGGAAGCCGGTATGAAGTTGCACGCCGCGGATTCTGGTTGCTGGCCTCCAGACGGTACCTCAGTCGCCATCGTCATCCACGATGCCGATCTGGTGATCAAAGACCAGACTGCCGCCGAGCCAGCCGGCCACGGCAACCAGCAACGCGCCCAGGATGGTCAGCGAGAGCGCCCACGGGACGATCAGTTCGCTGCCGCCGGCAAGGCGCAGGAACCAGTTGGTAAAAGCGACCGAAATCAGCGTGATCGCCGCGACGAAGTGGCTCCAGCTGACGCCGCGACGACGCACACCGGGAATCAGCAGCAGTTCGAGGGTGCCGACGAGTCCGGCCAGAGCGCCCATGATCGCGCCGCTGCCAACCAGCCACAGCGACAGGCGCAGCCAGAAGTCGTCCCCTGTCAACACCCAGACCGCGTCCGTTGCCACCAGCGTGGTGAGGAACGCGATCGGGAAGGCGACCATCATCGCGTGTATCGGGTGACCAGCAATGGCGACGACGCTGGAGCGCACATCATCGCTTCGAGGTTCTTGCACCATGGCTGACTGCAGGCCGAAAGCCGGGCCTCATCCTAGCATCGCCCTTTGCGTGGCTATGTCTGGTTCCGCACTGAGCGGTTGTGGTGGCGCCATGTCGACCCTGGCCCCAGCCGGGCAGGCCGCGACCGACATCGCCTGGATCACCTGGGTCATGCTCGCCGGCGCCGTGCTGCTGATGGCATTGATGAGCGCACTCTGGCTGCACGCAAGCCACCCAGCAAGGGCCGAGCCCTTGCGCTGGTCCGACCAGCGCATCCTGATTGGTGGCGGTCTTATTCTGCCGTTGAGCGTGATCGTGTTGCTGCTGATCTACGGGGTGCGCAGCGGACAATCCATGCTTCCGGTGGACGCGCCGGATCTCCAGGTGCGCGCCATTGGTCATCAATGGTGGTGGCAGTTCGAGTACACCGGTCCGGACGGGCGAGTCGTGCGGCTCGCCAATGAGCTGCATCTGCCGGTGGACGTACGGGTGGATGTCCTGATCGAATCGGTCGATGTGATCCATTCGTTCTGGGTGCCTGCACTGGGCGGCAAGCTCGATGCGATCCCTGGGCGGACAAATACCTTGCGGCTGATGCCGACGCGCCCGGGTCGGTACCAGGGACAGTGCGCCGAGTTCTGCGGCGCAGGGCATGCCCACATGCGTTTCGAGGTAACTGTGCATGAGGCCGGCGCGTACGCGAACTGGCTCGCCGCTGCGCCTGCCGCAGGCGAGGTACGCAGCGATGGAAGTAAACCATGAGCAGCGAGAACGCCGATCTCAACCAGACACGGCTTGAGGCATTGAGCGCGGCATTTGCGACCCCGCCGGGCTGGGGCCGGCTCGCGGCGGTGAATCACTCGATCATCGGACTGCGCTTCATCGCGACCAGCCTGGTGTTCTTCGTGATCGGCGGCCTGCTGTCGATGCTGATTCGCGCGCAGCTGGCGATCCCCGGCAATCGTTTTCTGGACCACGACAGCTACAACCAGATCTTCACGATGCATGGCACCGTGATGATGTTCCTGTTCGCGATTCCGCTGATCGAGGGGTTGGCGCTGTATTTCATCCCGAAGTATCTCGGCGCGCGCGACCTGTCCTTTCCCCGTCTCAGCGCGTTCGGCTACTGGTGCTATCTGTTCGGCGGCGCGACCCTGCTGCTGGCGATGTTCGCCGGGGTCGCTCCGGACAGCGGCTGGTTCATGTACACCCCCCTGTCGAGCGGCGAGTACTCGCCCGGCATCAACGCCGACGTCTGGCTGATTGGTGTCACTTTCGTCGAGGTCTCGGCGATCGCGTTCGGCATCGAGCTGGTAGCGACCGTGCTGAAGGTTCGTACCGGCGGCATGAGCCTGAATCGCATGCCGCTGTTTGGCTGGTACATCCTGATCACCGCGCTGATGATGGTGGTGGGCTTTCCGCCGCTGATCCTGGGTTCGATATTGCTGGAGCTCGAACGCGCGTTCGGCTGGCCCTTCTTCGATGTCGCGCTGGGCGGCGATCCGCTGTTGTGGCAACACCTGTTCTGGCTGTTCGGGCACCCGGAGGTCTACATCATTTTCCTGCCGGCCGCCGGCGCGGTTTCGATGATGATCCCGACCTTCGCCCGCCGCCCGATCGTGGGTTATCCGTGGATCGTCGCGGCGATCATCGGCACCGGCTTCATCAGCTTCGGGCTATGGGTGCACCACATGTTCACCGTCGGCATCCCGCAGCTGGCACTGGTGTTCTTTTCCGCCGCCAGCATGTTCGTGGCGGTGCCCACCGCGATCCAGTTCTTCGCCTGGCTGGCTACGCTGTGGAAGGGCCGGCCGGTACGTAGCCTGCCGATGCTGTATCTGTTCGGATTCCTGTTCACCTTCGTGTGCGGTGGACTGACCGGCGTGATGCTGGCGCTGGTGCCCTTCAACTGGCAGGCCCACGACACGCACTTCGTCGTCGCCCATCTGCACTTTGTGCTCATTGGTGGATTCGTATTCCCGCTGCTCGCCGCGGCGTACTACTGGCTGCCGCTGATGAGCGGACGCGCGCCGTCCGAAACGATGGGCAAGTGGGGTTTCTGGCTGATCTTCATCGGCTTCAATCTCACCTTCCTGCACATGCACCTGACCGGCCTGCTCGGGATGCCGCGTCGTGTCTACACCTATTCGACCGGACTGGGATGGGACGGGCTGAACCTGGTCAGCTCCATCGGCGGATTCGTGCTCACGATCGGCTTCGCGATGTTCTTCCTGGATCTGGTGGTACGCCTCTGGGCCGGGCGAAACAGCGAAGGCAACCCGTGGCAGGCCGGAACGCTGGAATGGAGCCTTGCGCACCCACCGGCCGCCTACAACTTCGCGAGCCAGCCGGAAGTGCAGTCGCGTGAGCCCCTGTGGGAGCAGCAGGACATCGAGCGGCAGATCCGAGATGGCGAAGGCTATCTGCCGCAAGTCCGTCACGGCTGGCAGGAGACCCTGGGCGTGCATGCGGTCACCGGCAAGCCGGACCAGATCATCCTGCTGCCCGGCCCCAGCTATCTGCCGCTGATTGCCGCTGCGCTGCTGGGCGTGTTCTTCCTGGGCTTTCTGTTCAAGCTTTACTGGATCTCCGCGGTCGGGGCGGTCGTGGCGCTGCTCGTCGGCCTGCGCTGGGCATGGATTACCGGCCTGGATCGGGACTGGCCGAAGCTGGATGCCGGCCGCGGGATCGAACTGCCGCTGCATGCGCAGGTGCGCGACGCGCCGGGCTGGTGGGGCATGGCGGTGGGCCTGCTGGTCAACGGCACCTTCTACATCACGTTGTTGTTCGGCTATCTGTATCTGTGGGCAGTCGCCCCCGGGTGGCCACCGCCGACGTTCATCGACAGTCCGATCCTGCTGGCATTCCTCAGCGCGCTCGCAATCGCCGTCAGTGCGTTCGCGCTGGATCGCTCGGTGCGCGGCAACGCCGATGGTCGCCCGCCGACCCTCACGTTGATCGTCGCGCTGGTCAGTGCACTGGTTGCCACCATCGCGCTGAGTGTGGAACTTGCCACCGGCATCGCACCACCGTCCAGCCATGCCTACGCGGCGACGACCACCTTCCTGTTGGGCTACTGTGCCTTGCACACCGGGCTCACCGCGGTGATGTCCGGCCATGCCCTGCTGCGCTGGCGTCACGGCTATATCTCGCCGCTGCGCAGTCTGGATCTGCGGGTAATCCGGCTCTGGGCCGGCTATACCGCCGTCGTCACCGTCATCGCCCTGGCGCTGGTCCATGGTTTGCCGAAACTGCTCGGGGGTGTGGCATGAAGGCTCGTGGGGTGGGTGCAGCTGCGTTGATCCGGATGAGTGCCGGCGCCATCGTCTGGGTCAGCGCTTTCGTCGTGCTGTACAGCGGCTACTCCCTGGGCTGCCAGAATCTGGACATCGCTGCCGACGCCGGGCTGGCCAATCCGGTGACATTAGCGCTGGTCGTAGTTGTGTTGGTGCATGGCGCGGTCATGATCTGGCTGTTTTCGCGATGGTACCGGCGACCGGTGATGGCGCAGCCCGGGGAACCCGATGCATCGCAGATCTTTCGCCATCGCGTGGAGGGCCTGGTGCTTTTGATGTCCAGCGCCGCGCTGGTGTTTCTTGCGTTTCCGGTGCTGATGATCCCGCCATGCGTTGGCTGATGCTGCTTTTAGCCTTGCCGGTGCCGGCGCTCGCGCATACGCCGGCGGCGTTGGCAAGTTACTGGGTGACCTGGGTGCTCGTTTTGACACTGATCGCCTACGTGCTGGGGGTGATGCGAACCACGCAAGGTCCTTCTCTGATCCGACTGGCACTGTTCCTTTGCGGTTGGGCAACCTTGGCCATAGCTCTGGTCGGACCGGTGGAGCACTGGGCAGGTAGCAGTCTGGCCGGACACATGTCCCAACACATGATGCTGCTCGCGGTCGCGCCGCCGCTGTTGTTGCTCGCCCGGCCGATGCCGCAGTATCTGCGCGCCTTGCCCGGTGCGCCCAGGCGCCTGGTTGGTCCGCCGCTGGGACGGCTGTACAGGGTCAGCGCGGCGGCGCCGGTCAGTGCGTTCATCGTGCATGGTCTGGCGATCTGGTTCTGGCATCTGCCGCTGCCATATCAACTCGCGATCGAGCACCCGTTGCTGCACGATGCCGTGCATTTTTTGTTTTTCTCGTCCGGGCTATGGTTCTGGTGGAGCCTGATCGCACCCGGCCGGCTCGGTCACGGCGGCTTCGGGCTGGCGACCGTTCTGGCCGTGCTGACAATGATGCATACCGGCATGTTGGGTGCCCTGCTGACCTTCGCGCCGCAACTGCTGTATCCAGAGCATCCGGCAGGCTTCGGCGGCTTCGACCAGTTGTCCGACCAGCAGCTCGCAGGCCTGTTGATGTGGGTGCCGGGTGGGCTGATCTACGCTGCGGCTGCGCTGGCCCTGACGGGCCACTGGTTGCAGCGGATCGATCCGGCACCGGATGGGGCGCGGTAGCGGACTGATGTCCTCGGACGGGGGCTGCAACCTGTCATGCGGCCGCAGATCCGGTCAACCATGCCTTTCCCGCACTCACGAGGCAATGGGCTCGGCCAAGGCCGAGGCGTTGTACAGTTGGGGACGCAAGGAGGGGCGATGGCGATGGTGGACAGCCACATTTCGCACTATCGGTTGCTCGACCGCGTCGGCGAAGGCGGTATGGGCGAGGTGTACCGTGCCCGGGACGAGCGCCTGGGCCGGACGCTGGCGATCAAGACCTTGCGGCCGGGCGCCGGTGCGGACGAGGAACAACGCCACCGCTTCCTGCAGGAGGCGCAGGCTGCCTCGGCACTCAACCACCCTAACATCGTCACCGTCTACGACATCGGACGCGACGACGGCCGTGATTTCATCGCGATGGAGTTTGTTGATGGCGAAGCGCTGTCCGAGGTGCTCGCACGCGGCGAACACGGCGTCGACTGCGCACTGCGCTTCGGCGTTCCCGTGGCATCCGCACTGGCCGCGGCGCACGCGGCCGGCATCGTTCATCGCGACGTCAAACCGGGCAATGTCATGCGCTCGATTTCCGGGCAGATCAAGCTGCTCGATTTTGGCATCGCCAAACTCGCCGAGCCGCAGCGCACGGGCAGCGCCGCCACCACCGCGCCAGCCCCCACGC
>JBGTIE010000167.1:0-23864 GCA_041745855.1 Lysobacterales bacterium
CGCCGCCTTGTGCGAGGGCCAACATCACTTGCGCCCTACGCAACGTCCTTTCAAAACCCCTCCCATTGTTTCCCACCTTTCACTCAGGATTTCCCACGTTATCCTGCACCACGGTTCTCAGTTATCGTGCTCGTCGTCACCAGGGCCCAGGGAGAGCAGGCCATTGCGGCTTTACTGGGCCCTGTGCCCTGGGCCCTGGGCCCTAAAAGAAGGACTAGGACCCCGCGATGAATCCGCCCCCCCTCACTCCGCCTTGCCTGCTGTTCGACCTCGACGGCACTTTGCTCGACACGGCGCTGGACCTGGTGGGTGCGCTCAATGCGGTGCTGGTGGCCGAGGGCAGGGCGGCGCTGGATCCGGGGCCGTTGCGGCGGTTGGTCAGTCGGGGTGGTCGTCGATTGCTGCAGGAGGGCTTCCCGGATCTGGACGAGGCCGGGATCGAGTGCCTGCTGCCGGCCTTTCTGGCGCACTACGCCAACGACATCGCCTGCCATACGCGGCCTTATGAGGGTATCGAGGAGTTGCTGACCGGGCTCGATGAGCGGGCGATACCGTGGGCGATCGTCACCAACAAGCCGATCGGCCTGACCCGGCTGCTGCTGGACCGGCTTGGCTGGAGCGCGCGCACGCCGGTGGTCGTCGGCGGCGATTCGCTGGCTCAGCGCAAGCCGCATCCAGCGCCGTTGTTGCATGCCATGAGCAGCCTCGGCCGCGGTCCGGAAACGAGCTGGATGATCGGCGACGATGAGCGTGATGTGCAGGCCGGCATCGCCGCTGGCTGCCGCACCGTGGTCGCCGCCTGGGGCTATCTGGACAACCCTGGACGTGTGCCCGAGTGGGGTGCCGACCGGGTGCTGGACAGCCCGGCGGAGTTGATCGAGATGTTTCTGGGCGGGCGATGAGCGGCTCGACGGATGACTTTCTCGAGCGTTGGCGGGTGCAGGATCCTGCGCTGCGGCTGGCCGAGATCTTTGATCGCAGTGGTCGACTGGGCCCGGCGCTGGGGCTGTATTTCGAACTCGCCGAGACGCTGTATCGGCTGTCCGGACGGCGTGTCTCCGAAGGCAAGCTGGCCTGGTGGCTGGATGAAGCTCAGGCAATGCTGGCAGGACAGCCGCGTCATCCGCTGACTCTGGCCATGGCCATCGATGATCGGGACAGCGCGGCGGCGCTGGTTCGTGCCAGCTGGCGCTTGTTCGATGCCGCTACGCCAGCCGATCGGCGAGCCCTGAAAGACCAGCGTCGACCGCTGCTGGACGCATTGGCCGGTTTGCTGGGCGAGCCTGGGGCGAGCTTCTCCGAGGTTTACACGATGTCTCCGGCGTTGACTGGGCTGGATGACGCATTCCGTATCGCGTCGATCGGGATCGGCGCGCCGGACCTGTGTTCCCCGCTAACGCTTGCGGACTGGGCCCGACTCGGCCTGTCGCGCCAGGCCCTCGTCGACGTACCCGCCAGGCGGCCAGAGGTGCGTCGGAGCATCGCCCGGCTATGGTTCGGCGAGAGCTCGCCGAGGTCAGTGTCGACGCCCGGGCTCAACGTCTACGTCGGGCTGTGGCAAAGGGCGCTGCAGCGTAGCGGCGAGGCGCCAAGGTCGGGTCTGGGGCTCGCCTGGCGGGCCTGGCGGCTGGCTCGAAAAGCGTAGTCGGGAGTCGGGAGTCGGGAGTACGCAGAGTGGAGAGGTTCGCTATTGCTGTCGATGTGGCAGTCCCCCCCTGGCGCCGCGCAATTGGCGTGCGCAGCACCCTTTGGAGTGCGATGCTCCGCATCGCTTTGGATGCTCTTGGCAGGGCAGGCCGGCGCCAACACCGGCACCGCGTAGATCTGCGCCAGTGCGTTCATCCGGTCGACAATCCATCCGCGCCGATGGTCGAACTTCTGACCGGTCGATTTGTCGATGCCGCACAGGAATATTGCGGACACAGCGGGAGACGCATTGGTAGAAGCCGGAGGCAGCTGGTGGGACGGCGCCTCCCGCGATTAAAACATCGCAGCCGTGCGCTGCAGGATCCAGAAGACCGCCAACGAGCTGATGGCGTAGCTTGGGAGTTGCCGCACGGCCGCCGGCAAGGAAGCCGGAACCCGGCTCAGACTGACCGCCAGCATCAATATCACCGCGACCCAAAGAAGCTGCCCGACTTCAATTCCGATATTGAATACGGCCAGTGCGAGGGGCACTTCATTTGCCGGCAGGCCGATCTGCGTCAGCGCACCGGCGAAGCCCAACCCGTGCAATAGACCGAACGTGAAGGCCATCGTCCACGGAAACCGCTGTATCCAGGTTTCGCGCTCGCGCCCGGTGCGGGTCAACTCCACGGCGACGATGAGGAGAGTCAGCGCGATCAAGGCTTCGACCGGATGCGACGGTAGCGTGATGACGCCGAGCACGGCAAGCGCGAGCGTCACGCTGTGCCCGGCGGTGAAAGCGGTGATGGTCCAGAACAACCGCCGATGACCGGACACGAGCAGGACCAGGCCGAGCACGAACAGCAAGTGGTCGGGACCGCCAAGAATGTGCTCAACGCCGAGCACGATGTAGTCGTGTGCGATGTCGAGCCGAGTGGCAGTCGCGGGAACGGTGAAGGTGGGTGCGTTGCCGCGCAAGACTGCCTGCACCAAACGCCCGTCCGCCAGGTGAACGCGCAGCACGGCATCGGTGCCGCGCTCGCGTAGGCCATCGACGCGTATGTCCGAGCCGACCAGACCGCCGTCACCGCACCGCGCCTGCCAGCGCAGCTCGATGCGCGAGCCTGCGTTGCTCGCCACCGGAGCGGACAGCGGCGCGCATTGTTCCGGAAGAATCGCCCGCAGCGGAACGCCGGCGCTCTGCGACACGGGAAATCGCCAGAGTACGTCCAGCGTGCCCGTAGGTGACTCCCGGATTTCCAGCAACGCCGGGTCGAGTGGATGAGCGATGACGGGCGATACCGCGCCCGCGCACACGAGCGCGGCAAACAACAGTAGCGCCGAGATTGGGTGCCGGGCGGCCAGACTCATGGCTGAGCGGCCCGTTTGCCGCCAGGCGTGGAGAGATCATCTCGCCCCTCGACATGGATCTCGTAGCGCTCCCTCAAGGCTGCCACGCCCAGCGCCAGACGTTGCGTCGCGCGCTCCGCCCCGACGGCCTCCACGAGCTGTCCTCGGAGCGCGGCCAGCTCCGGCAGGCGCGGCTCGCGAATCTCCTCGACCCAAACCAGGTGCAATCCATAGGGCGAGGCGATGGGGTCCGACCACACGCCGGGCTCGAGGGCGAATATCTGCTCGGCGAACGCCTTGCCGAACCGCGCCGTGGTGCGAGACTGGGAATAGGCTTGAAACCGCGATCCGAGGAGGAACGGATCCGACAATGCGATGGCATCGGTTGGGGGCAGGGTGCGTGCTCGTGCGAGGGTTGCCAGCGCGGCATTCTGGAGCTCCGCATCCTGCACGTTCCCGCTCAGAAAGAGATGCGAAAACGTCAGCTCGGCCGGCTGGAGGAAGCGCTCGCGATGACGGTCGCGATAATCCTCAAGGTCAGCGTCCGTCAGCGCCGGCGCTGAAGGGTCCTGGGCCAGAAGGATGCGCATCTTCTCGATCAGGAGGCGGCGGATGACGATGTCGTCGTCCAGTCCCAGCGCCCGCGCCTCGCGGATCAGTTCGTCGGGCGCGCGTCCGGGGCGATCGCTGATCGCGCGCATCTTCTCTACCAGTCGGCGATGGACACTGCCGTCCTGGAAGTCGAGTGCCAGCACACGGGCCTCCCGATAGAGCAGCTCCTCTTCGAGGCTTTGGGCAACCAGGGCGGACAGCTGCTCCGGCGAAGCGACGATCCCCCAGCGCTGTATGAAGCCCTCCTCCAGGACGCTGATCTGCTCCGCCGAGATAACGATCGGCTCGCGCTGCACGGGAGGCCGTTCGGGCACGGACGGCGACCACAGTTCGGCCGCGGCGAACAGAGCCGCGCCGATCAGCACGAAGTGCAGCACGGGGTGCCGAAGCCCCTGACGAAGTTGTCGCCGGGTCAAAAGCTGCTCACTGTCGCGCGGCCCGACCAACCCCCGCCGCTACGGGCTGCGGCGCGCACGTTCCGAACCGACCGGTGCCGTCGTCGTCGGCACGTACCAGATCGGCGAGGTCCACGCGCGTTGCTGCACAGTCTGCGGGACGATGCCGCTGCAGCACTGCGTGTATTCGAATTCCTCGTAGCTATCGGGCAGCGTACAGACTCCGCCACCGCAGTCGGCGTTGCTGTCGCAGCCTAGGGATGCTCGGTGACATTGGTCTGCATGCCGCTCGGCAGGGAGCCGATCTGCTCTGCCGTGCGCGTATCAGCCCAGGGCGGCAAGCCCACTCGACCACCCTGGGCGTAGCGGTACGCGTCCGCCGGGGTATTGCGCGTGTCGAGCATCACCGCGTCGAACGAGTAGGCCGTATGCAGATGGGTTTCACCGAAAAACGGCTGCTTGGTGGGCTCGTAGTTCGCGCACGGGGCGCGGACTTCGGTTCTCTCGAAGGGTGGATTCGGGACGCGCTGGTCGGCTGCTGTCGATAGGGTAGGCCACAGTACGATCAGCAATGCCCAAGAGGCAGCGGTCTTGATCAACATGGGTAACATCGTGGGTGCCTCCGGACCAGGTGCGGTGGCCACTGGGAGTTCCAGCGATCGACAGTTCCGAGCCTACCTCTTGTGCCCCACACCTTCAGTGCAGTGGCACACGTTGCTGGCTATGCAATCAAGGCGGCCAGAAGGCGCAAAGAATGGGGCCGCCGGAACGGAAAACCGCCGCCGCCGCACAGAGGGGCTCACTGCGGTCTGTTACCGTTCGTCGATACCGCCAACCGATCGAGTCAATGACATGATTCGCCTCGCTCCAGCCCTGCTGCTTGGCTTCGGGTTTCTCACCGTCAACGGCGCAAGCGCCGCCGATCCCCTGCCGGGCTGCCTGGCCGAACTGCGCGCGCAGGCGCCGAAGAACGACGTCAGCCTGGTCGACTTCGACCGGTTCACGGCTGATGCGCAGTTGCTCGAACGGGTGGTGAGCAGCCGCGCGCAGCAGGCCGAGGTGGTGGATGCCTGGTGGGACTATGTGCCGCGCGCGGTGGACCGGCAGCGGGTCGAGCAGGGCCGGGCTCTGCTGGGCGAATGGCAGGCGGTGATGGAAGGTATCGAGACCAGCTTCGGCGTCGAGCGCAGCGTGTTCACCGCGATCTGGGGTCTGGAATCGGACTACGGCGCCAGCCGCGGTTCGCTGCCGCTGCTGGACGTGTGGGTGACCCGCGCCTGCACCGAGCACCGACCGCTGTGGCGGGCCAACGTCTACGCCTCGATCCGCCTGCTGCGCGACGAAATAGTGTCGGCCGACGATCTGGTGGGTTCCTGGGGCGGTGCCTTTGGCCTGACCCAGTTCATTCCCACCTCCTACGAGGAATTGGGCGCCGATGGCGATGGTGACGGCCGGGTGGACCTGGTGCATTCGGTGCCCGATGCCCTCGCCTCCACCGCCAATCACCTGGCGCGGCGCACGCGTTGGACGGCGGGATTGCCGGCAGCAATGGAGGTCGAGGTGCCGAAGGCGCTGCTCGCGGGCGTGCCGGCGCTGGAAGAGACATGGAAGAACAAGGACCAGCGCAGCCTGGCGGCCTGGCGCTCTGCGGGCCTGCGGGCGCTGGCCGGGCACGAACTAGCGGGCGAGGCCAAGGCTTCGCTGTTCTTTCCGACTGGCAGCCGCGGACCGGCCTTCCTGGTCAGCGGCAATTTCGACGCACTGATTGCCTATAACCGTTCCACCAAGTACGCGCTGTCGGTGGCCCTGCTGGCGCAGCGCCTGGATGGCGCCGAGCAGACCCTGGCAGGCGAGTGGCCCACCGACGATCCGGGCCTGGGTCGCGACGGCATCCGCGCCCTGCAGGAGCGCCTGCTGGCGCGTGGCCACGACATCGGTAATGCCGACGGCATCCCCGGCCTGCGCACTCGCGATGCGATCCGGGCCGAGCAGCAGCGACTCGGATGGGCGGAGGATGGGCGGGCCAGCGAGCGGGTGCTGGCGTTGCTGAGCGACGAGGAAGGCTGAACGCGCCGCATTGCCGACATCTGGTGAGCAGATGTTGGGCCCGCGCCCGGTGCGTAGTCGATGATCGATTCAGCTTCGAGCGGGTCGCCGGCGCTGTCGCGCCGCTGAGGGAAAGTTGTCTGCTGCCGACTCGGCCGGCCGACGTCAACCGTTGGCACTGATTGCCAGGCGGTCACGGCCGCCCTGTTTGGCCGCATACAGCGCGCCATCGGCGGCTTCGATCAGGCTTTCAGGGGTACCGCCGTGGTGCGGAAACAGTCCAATGCCGAGCGAGACAGTCACCCGGTCCAGCGCACGACCATCGTGGCTGAGCACCAGGGCACGCATGCCCTCGAGCAAGCGTTCGGCAACCCGGGTAGCCGATTCCAGCTCACAGCCCGGCAACAGTACAGCGAACTCCTCTCCCCCGAACCTGCAGGCCAGGTGTCCGGCACGCAGACCCTGTTCGAGCACCCTCGCCACTTGCTTGAGCACGTGGTCGCCGGCCGGGTGGCCGAAACGGTCGTTGCAGCGCTTGAAGTGGTCGACGTCGATCATCAGCAGCGCCAGCGGCAACTGCTCGCGTTTGGAGCGACCGATCTCGCGGAACAGCGCCTCCTGCAAGAAACGGCGGTTGTACAGCCCGGTCAGTGCATCTCGGATCGACTGCTGCAGCAGGGCCTCGCGCAGCTGCACGTTGGCGATCGCCAGCGCAATCTGTTCGGCCATGGCGACCGCGATGCCGTGCCGTCGCTCGGCAAGATCACCCTCGATGGCTTCGGCGTGCACGATATGGAGCAGCCCGAAAGTCTTGCCTTGCGCATTGAGCGGCAGGCACGCGTAGGCGTGATGCTCCCCTGCGTGTCCACGTACGTGCGGACAGCAAAGTGCGACCGACGAGGTATCGACCCGGAAGATGCGGCTGCGACGCAGGGCCCAGCAGTCGCCATCGGCAAAGCGGTCGGCGGCATCGCCCTCGCGCAGGCCCCAATTGCCGTGCCGCAACCACGCGTCCGCCTCGTCATCGCGCAAATAGAGTACGCCCCGACTGCCCTCGAACAGGCGCGGGCCGAACTCACCGATGCAGGAATAGGCCTCTTCGGCCGTGCTGCATGCCTGCAGGAATCCGGTCAGCTCACCCAGCATTGAGACCTGTCGATTCAGCTGCTCGACTTCAGCCAGGCTGCGTTCGACTTGCTCCTTCGATTCGCGCAGTATGTGTTCCTGATGCTTGAGCGCGGTGATGTCCTGTGAGAGCCAGATCACGCCCTGATCAAGGCCCGGCGGTTCCAGCGCACGGCCTTGATACACCAGCCATCCGGTGGCGCCGTCCTTGCGCCGATACTCGAATTCGCCGCGCACCACAAGGCCGCTTGCGAGCTCGGGAATATGCGCCCTGAACTGCTGTCGCGAGTACTCGAGGTCGGCGGCGAGTTGCTCTACCGGCAGCGTCTGGAGATCCTCTTCGCTGTAGCCGAACAGTGCGACGAAGCCCCGACTGCAGCGCTCGATCCGACCGTGCCGCATCACCGAGATTGCACCCACCGCGTTGTCGTAGATGATCTGCTGCTCGCGACGGATCTGTTCCAGTTCAGCCTCCGCCCGCTTGCGTTCGGTGATGTCCTGGGCGACCCAGATCGTGCCTTGAGCTTCGTCCTTGGGATTGACCGCGCGCCCACGGAAGCCGATCCAGATCGGCTGTCCGTCCTTGCGCACGATCTCCCATTCACCGTCGGCGACTTCGCCTGCATGAATTCTCGAGTAGACCTGCCGGTTGAGAGCCTCCCATGATTCAGCGCTCGGGTGATAGATCCGGGTGGGCTGTCCGATCAGTTCGCCCGGTGCGTAGCCGAGCATGCTTTCCATGCCGCGATTGCATCGCAGGATGACCCGATCACGAACGAAGAAAACGGCCGCAGCCACGTGATCGAAGATCAGCTTCTGCTCGTCCAGCATCCGCTGCACGTCGGCGTCGATCTCGGCCAATCGCTGGTAGGACGCCGCATTGTCGAGCGCAATTGCGGCGTAGGCGCAGAGCGTGCGGAACACCTGACGCTCGCGCTCGCCGTAGGCGTGGCGCTTGGGGGACTGGATCGTCATCACCCCGAGTAGACGCTCGCCGATCAGCATCGGCGCGAACAGGCAACTCAGTGACTCGATCGTGCCCGGAACCTGGCTCGGGTCATCCTGGCCCGGCTCGAAGTCGAGGTACAGCTCGCTGCGCTCACGCGCACAGCGCGCGGCATAGCGCGGCGACCCCTGCAGAGGAATCGTGTCCTCCGCCAGCGAGCTGCCGTGCTCCGTTCGCAGCAGCGAGCGCAGACATCCGGCCTCCTGGTCGAGCCGGTAGATGACAAAGGTTGTCGCGTCCAGCAGGACATGCACATGGCGGTCCAGGGTCGCCACGATCTCGCCGACATCCAGCGTGGCAGTGATCTCGCGGCCGATGTCGCCGAGCACACTGAGGTTCTGGTGCGCCTGTTCGATCGCCTCCTTCTGCTGCACGACCTCGGCAGTACGCGCTGCGACTTCGCGCTCGAGCACGGCGCGCTGCTGGGTCAAGCCGCGCACGCGCACGCGATAAACGCCCCAAAGTGCGAATGCTGCAAGCAACATGGCCGAGGCGCGCGCCCAAGGGGTCGCCCACCAGGGTGGCACCACGGTCACCTGCAGGCGGGCCGGCTCGGCGGACCACACGCCATCCTTGTTGGCGGCCCTGACCTCGAACGTGTACTGCCCAGGCGCGAGCCCGCTGTAGGTCACATACCGCCTGGTTACATCGGATTCCACCCAGGCGTCGTCGAGCCCAAGCATGCGGTAGGCGAATCGGTTGCGCTCGGAGTTGGCGAAATGCAGGGCGGCAAACTCGACCGAAAGCATCGACTGGTTGTGCGGCACAGACAGGGTCCGCGCACGGTGCACCGGCAGGCTCAGCGAGACACCCTCGGGCAGGCTCGCTGCGGTGAGCGGACGGTTGAACAGCTGCAGCTCAGTGATTGCAATCTGCGGCGCGATCGCGTTGTCGCGCAGTCCCGAAGGCTGGAATTCGACCAGCCCGCCGGGGCCGCCGAAAAACATCGTGCCGTCGCTGGCCTGAGCCGCCGCACCCACGTAGAAGCTGCTGTCGATCAGGCCATCACGCGCGGTGTAATTGCGCACCGCGCCCGATTCCGGATCCAGCCGACTGAGGCCGGCGGTGGTGCTGATCCACAACTGGCCCAAGGCATCTTCGAGCGTTGCCCCGATCGGGTCAGCCGCCATGCCTTGGGCGCGGCCATAGCGAAGGAAGCTGGGCCTGGGTGCGTCGGGCTCATCGAGACGATGCAGGCCACCTGCAGTACCGATCCACAAGCGTCCTTGACGGTCTTCGGCGATGCTGGAGATGCGGCCGCTGAACAACCCATCGGTGCGCTCAGGTTCGGGCAGGATGTGGGTGAAACCACTGCCCGAAGCCGGCAAATAGTCGAGCCCTCCATCGGTGCCGACCCATATCCGGCCGCGACGGTCGCTGAGCAGTGCCAGTATCCGACCGTAACCGATGCTTTGGTTGTCCTGCGGGTCGTGCCGAAACATGCGCACTGCGCCGGTAGCGGGTTCGAAACGAATCAAGCCCGCATCGCAGCCGACCCAGAGTACGCCCTCGCCGTCACTAACGACGCGAGTGATGCGCGCGAACGGATGATTGGGCGCACTTTCCATCACACGCCGCAACGTGCCGCGCTCGCGGTCGAATTCGGCCAGTCCCGCATTGGTGCCCACCCAGAGCCGCCCCTTTGCATCCCGGTGCAGCGCGCCGACATCGTCGTGCGGCAGACTGAGTGGGTCCGCAGGGTCGTGGCGAAAATTTCGCACCTCGCCGGTTCGCCGATCGATCCGATGCAATCCTGCGCCCACCGACCCCAACCACACGGTATCCGCTCCGTCGATCAGTACCGCGTAGATCTTGTTGCCCTCGCGGGAGCCGGCTACCTGGTCGAAGCGCGCATGCCGCTCGAAGCCCCCGCTTGCGAGATCCGCATGGCTGGCGCCACCCGTGCGGGTACCGACCCACAGCGTGCCGCTGCGATCCTGGAACAGCGCATTCACGTTGTCGTCGGCGAGGCTCTTGCGATCGCCGATGTGATGCCGAAAGCCGACGAAGCGATCGCGTTCGGCGTCCCAGCGAAGCAGGCCGGCGGTTTGCGTGCCGACCCAGATCTGGCCGAGGTGATCTTCAAGCAGCGCTTGCACCGCGCTAACGGGGAAGCCCTCTCCCGCACCGAACCGGCGTCCCTGCGGCAGCGGTGTAGCCAGATCCCAGCGCTGCAGGCCCTGCTCGCCGCCGACCCATAGTTTGCCGTCGCGGGCCACGCGCAAGGCGAGCACGATGCTCTCGGCGCTGGCACCCTCGGCATTGACGGAGCGCGCCAAGTGCTGGACGCGCGCTCCGCGATCATCAAGCCTGGCAAGGCCCGCGGCGGTGCCCACCCACAGTCGCGCGTTCAGATCCCACGCCAGCGAGGTCACGCTGCTGTGCGGTAGCCCCTGGCTGTCTTCCGCGCCTTGTTGCCAAGAGCCCAGCTCGACTCCATGGGCGTCCAGTCGCTGCAACCCGTCGCCATGGCCGACCCAGAGCCCGTCGATGGGGTCGGCCACGATGGCCTGGATATTCCGGCTGGCGGCGCTGCGCTTGGCCACTGAGAACCCGGGCGCGGTGACGAACTTCTGCGCAACAGGATCGAACCATTGCAGACCGCCGCGGCTGCCTACCCACAGCCGACCGTGGCGATCCTCGTGGATAGCGGAGATCCAGTTGTCGGCGAGGGAGCCGGAGTCGTCCGGCTCGGCGCGGAATATCTGCGTGCGCTGGCCGTCATACCGGGCAAGGCCAGCCTGACTACCGATCCACAGGAATCCATCCCGGTCCTGCAGGATGGCGGAGGCGGTCTCCTGCGCCAGCCCATGCTCAACGCTGAGGGTTTCAAAGCGCAGCGTGCGCGGCGATTCCGCCGACGCAGCGCAGGCAGCCAGCATCGGCATGAACATGCATGCCGACCGAATCAGCGTGGCAAATTGACTGGCTATCATCCGTGGCCCCGTCCGCCCCGCATCATCGTCGCACGAACCGATCCGATCTGGCGCGCGGAAGCGTCAGCCCGGGCACATACACGGTCCGGGCCAACGGATCGCCCGGGGCGTAGTTTGGTTGCGTGATCGACCCGCTTGGGGTATCCAGTCGATCTATATGACCTTTGAGTGAGCTCCATGCGTGCTGCCCTGACCGTCCTGCTGTTGCTGCCATCGATCGCGTGCGCCGAGATACGACCGTTGTGGTCGTACTTTCCGGGGTTTCCCCTGCCTGGAATCAATGGCATGGCGCTGCAGGACCTCGACGGTGACGGCTTGTTGGAAGCGGTCATCACGGGCAGCCCGACGGGAGGCTTTGGCGCCGGGCCCGATGTCCATCTGGCGGTGCTGGACCATGGACCGACGGGCTTCAAGATCGCCTCGCTGCTGCCACTGGCAGGTACGGGCTTCGCAGGACGCATCCTGACCGTTCCGCTCATGCCAGGTGCGCCGCCGAGCGTGCTGATGTCCCAGGTGGAGTTCGACGGGACGACTTCCCTGGTGCAGTACTCGGGCATCCCCCTTCGAGAAATCTCGCGGGTTCCGGTGGAGACGAACTTCCAGGCACGGCAGGTCGTCGACGTGGACGGGGACGGCGAACTCGAAGTGCTGGGTTTGAGAGGCAACCGGTCGTTTTCGACGGAAGGAACACCCAAGATCATTGATCTTGCAACGGGCGCTACCGAATGGACTGACGCGGTATCCGCGATTGCGATCGGTGCCGGTCAGCTCGATGCCGATCCCGCACTCGAGATTGTCATCGGCCAGGCCGGCGCACCCGGTCGGGTTCTGGACGGTGCGACGCGCCAAGTCGAATGGACCTATCTTGACGGATTCAATGGGTGGCCCGTGTTTGGCAATTTTCGCGGCGACAACGGATCGGTGCAGGAATTCGCAATTGTGGGCCGCGATGGCCCCACCCGAATCTTCGTCGCCGAGCCGATCTACTCACCCGTTGCCGAAATCCAGACTGGCGAGATGCGGTCGCATGCTGTCGCGGATGTCAATGCTGACGGCCACGACGACCTGATCATCGGCGATAGGCAAGGCGGCATCATCACAGGCTATTCCACTGTGTTGGGTACGACCTTGTTTCAGTACGGTAGCAACACCAGCGGCGTCAGCGCGATCGTGATCGGCGAGATGAATGGCAGCGCCGGGCTGGAACTTCTGCATGGCGCAGGTCTGGGGAGTACCGGTGAGGACATCGTCCGCGTACTCGATCCAATGTCCGGCCAGATTCACTTCCTGGAGGCAGATGAGCGCGGGCCCCACTCAAGCGTGCTGCTCGCCGATCTGGATTCCAACATGACCCGGGAACTGGTCTGGGCATCCACCGAGTCGCGGTCCGGCTACTCTGGTTCCACCCTCATGGTCCTGGATGCATCCACCGGCAACGAGTTGAGGCGCAGGGAAAATGTCCTCGATCCCTGGGGCAGCAATCCCGGCGTTTCGATGGCGACCATTGATCTTGAGAACGATGGGCTGCTGGAACTCGTGGTCGGATCGGGCGGTTACTACGATCCGGAGGTTGCGGTCCTTGATGGTTCCACCCTGGCAGATCGCTGGCGAGTCCAGATCGACGAGGCGGGCTCCTATCTGACCGCGTTGGTCACGATGCCCTTCAATGCCGATCAGGTGGACGACATCGTTGTGGCTACCGCCCAGCGGATCGTGGTCCTGGATGGCAGCAATGGTCAGGAGTTGTACCGCTCGGATCCGTTCCCGATGGGCTGGAAGACACCGCTCACGGTCGGCGACATCGATGGCGATACGCAGGCGGAAGTCGCCTTTGCAATCAACCAGACGGTCTACATTCTGGACCCCATCAGCGGGCTCACCGAAAGCCATGTCATGGCGGACAACGTGTTGGGACTGGCGATCGAGTCGTCCCAGGCTCCCTGTCGTATGGTCATCACGTTTTCAAACCGGCTGGAACAGCGCGCTTGCACTGACAGCGCCCTGCTGGGAACCCGACTCTTCGAGATCGAGGCCACATTCGTTGGCATACCGGCAGGTTCGGATGGACCGCTGGTCCTCTCTGACGGCGAGCGGGTCTATCGCATGCAGGACGACACCATCACCGTACAGAGCATCGTGTTCGACAATGGGCTTGGCGAGCGCAATCGAGGAGTAATCGTTGGCGGGACCGACGAGATTGACGTGTACATCGGTGGTATGCATGGGGTTCACCACATCGAACTTCCGGTCGAGGTGCCGATGTTTGTTGACGGTTTCGAGGGCACGACACTTTAGTGAAGGGGCATTCCAGTCCGCTAGTCCGTCGTTGATGGCCGGTTCGCCGGGCTATCCGGATCGTCAAGATAACCACAGGTGATGCCATGCGCGCTGCTGTCCTGAGCTTCTTCTTGCTTCTTCCGGCGCTGCTGCACGCCGAGGTTGGCCCGTTGTGGTCATTCTTTCCGGGTTTCCCCTTGCCTGGTGTCAACGGCATGGTGATGCAGGACCTCGATGGTGACGGATTGCAGGAAGCCGTCATCACCGGAAGCCCGACCGGATTTTCCTACCCCGGGCCCGACATGCATCTGGCCGTGCTCGCCCATGGGCAGGCTGGCTATCGACTGGTGTCGTTGCTGCCACTGGTCGATACGACCTTGAGCGGGCTGATCGTGGCTGTGCCGACCGCGCCCGGCGCCGAGGCCAGTGTCCTGATCTCCCAGGTTGCGCCCGGCGGAACAACCGCCCTTGTCCAGTACGCGGGCATTCCTCTCCGGGAGATCCATCGCATCCCCGCGCCTGTGAATTTCCAGGCGCAGCAGGTTGCCGACGTGGACGCAGATGGTGACCTGGAGGTGCTCGGTACGGCAGGTAACTGGCCGTCCACGGCAACGGGAGTGCCTTCAATCATTGACCTTGCTACCGGCGCTATCGAATGGACGGACACAGCAACGGTGTTTGCGATGGCTGCCGGGCAACTGGATGCCGATCCGGCACTGGAAATCGTGATCGGACGGGAGAGCGGGCCCGGTAGAGTCCTGGATGGTGCAACGCGCGCTGAGCAATGGGTGTATTCGCCAGGGTTCAACGGATGGCCGGTGTTTGGAAACTTCCACGGCGACAATGGTCCAGTGAAGGAGTTTGCGATCGTGGGGCGTTGGGACACAACCCGGATCTTCGTCGCCGAGCCGGCATTTGCCCTGGTCGATCAGATCCCCAGCCTGCAACGGGACTCCTTCACCGTGGCCGATATAAACGGCGACGGATACGACGAACTGATCATCGGCGAAGCTGCATGGAATGCGATCACGGGGTACTCGCCTGGATTGGGCACAGTGTTGTTCCAGCACCATAACGTTGCGCACGGCGTCAGTGCGGTCGCCGTCGGCGACATGGATGGGAATCCGGGATTTGAGCTCATCCATGGAGGGGGGCTCACCGGTGGCGGTGGAGACATCGTGCGCGTGCTCGACGCCGCATCCGGCGCTGTCCACTACGACTGGGTCGATGATCGCGGACCCCATTCGAGCATCCTGCTCGCCGATCTGGACGGCAACACCACCGAGGAACTCATCTGGGCGACGAATGGCAACCGATCCGGATCCACCCTTGTGGTCATGGACGCAGCCACCGGGGTTGAGTTGAGACGCCGGACGGACGTCCTTGA
Source organism: Lysobacterales bacterium (assembly GCA_041745855.1). Taxonomy (GTDB): domain Bacteria; phylum Pseudomonadota; class Gammaproteobacteria; order Xanthomonadales; family SZUA-5; genus JAWLAT01. The sequence continues at coordinate 14,761 of JBGTIE010000167.1, forward strand.
ACCGGCGGGGGACAATCCCGGTGTTTCGATGGCGACCCTGGACCTAGATAATGACGGGCTGCTTGAGATAGCCGTCGGATCGGGGCGGCACTACAACCCGGAACTTGCGGTGTGCTCGACGGGGCCACGCTGGAAGACCGCTGGCGCGTCGAGATCAGCAACGCAGGCCAATACATTACGGCGCTCGCGACGATTCACTTCAACGCCGATCAGGTGGATGACGTCGTCGTGGCCAGTGGCCAGCGGATCGTGATTCTCGACGGCCTAGATGGCCAGGAGGTGTATCGCTCCGTGTCCTTCGCGATGGGTTCGATAATTGCGCTGACCGTCGCCGACACCGACGGCGACACGACCGAGGAAGTGGTCTTTGCGGTAGGGAACGCGGTCTACATACTGGACCCGGTGTCCGGGCTCGTCGAGCACAGCCATCAGCAGGCGGACATCGTCACAGGACTCGCTGTCGAGTTGTCCCCAGGTCCATGCCGCCTCGCCATTACCTTCCTCGATCGGCTGGAACAGCGCGGATGCGCAGACGGCAACTTGATCGGAACTCGACCGTTCGGCATCGAGGCCACATTCGTTGGAATCCCGGCCGGCTCGGATGGGCCTCTCGTGCTCTCCGACGGGCGCCGGGTCTATCGCTTGCAGGACGACATGATCACCGCCCAAAGCACTCTGCTGGACAACCGCCTGGGGGACGCCAATCGAGGAGTTGTAGTCGGCGGTGACGACGCAATTGACGTGTATATCGGCGGCATGCACGGTGTACACCGAGTAGCACTGCCGGTTGAAGAGCCGTTGTTTGCTGATGGTTTTGAGGACTGAGGCGTGCAGACGAAGGCGCATGTGGTGTGGAAGGCCGCAGTATTGATTTTCGCCGATCCATCATTCCGCTGCCTTGCTGCAGGGGATAGGTTTTCGTCCGTATCGGTCGGGAATGAATAGTCGTGACGACGATTCTGCTGAGAATGACACTGGTGCTGGTCTGCATCTTTGGCGTGTCGCTCATCGGACACTCCATTGCTTCGGCGGCCGGGGAGCGAGTGTCTGTCTATCGATGCATGGCTGCCGATGGCAAGCTCAGCTTTCAACAATCGCCTTGCGAGGACGCTGAAGCCGAGGAACTGATGCAGGTAGCCGGCGATTCGCAGGCGAATGTGGATGCTGCAAGACGGCTTTCGGAATACCGCGCGGAGGCTGACATGGCCGCTCGAAATACGCGGATGAGGGAGCAATTGCAGCGTGACCAAGCGGCTGCAGCGCAGCCGAAACCACCGCTGACACCGCCAAAACCGGCCCCGGTGGTGTGTCCGCCGACCTACGAGAACCCGGGGAATTCGGGGATTGTAGGATTCGACATCTACACTGATGAATATGGAAGGGAGCGCCGGGTAGCCAGATACCCCTGGGGGATAAAGACACTGCCGTCGAAAGGCTATCTGAAAAAGGCCGGGCGCTGGCCCAAGGGCTGCCCGGACTAGTCAGAGCGCTGGTGCGGTCCTAAGGCTCGAAGCCGTCAATCAGGATGTCATCGCTGAACAGCACGAAGTTCAGGTCTACGACACTCTGGCCATTGGCAATGGTGACAGGAGTCCCCTCGAGCGGAGTAGCGCCGGGTCCGGGCGCACCCGGTTGCTTCGGCACCCCGTAAACCCGAAAAACGTCACCAAAACGGGCTAGCAGATAGTAGACGCCATCGGCAAGACCGAAAGTCTGGAAATGTCCGTTCTCGCGCGAGCGCAAACGCTCGCTATCGAAATTGCGAATCTCGTTTCCGTTCGCATCGTAGATGGTGATGGCGACCTCCTCCAGGGGTGGGCCATCTGGAAACTGCAAGATCGTGCCTGAAATGGAGGCGCCTGCTTCGAGCGCCATGTCGTACCCGAAAAGATCCTGATCATGGCTGATATTCAATCGGTTGCCCGCCAGTGGTTGACAGTTCCCGCCAAGGCAGGGCAGACCGTCGTAAACCTGGTCGACATAGCCGGCGCTGTTGAAGCTGCGCAGTGACACATCGGGATTGGTCGGCAAATAGTCGATCTTGTAGCAACCATCTGCACCTGTAACGGCCGAACCGATTGTCCTTATCCCGGTAATGGGCAGATTGGGGCGGAAATAAGCGATCATATCGATACCCGGCAACGGCTCGTGGCTGAGTGCGTCGGTGACACAGCCAGAAATCGAAGCGGCCGGATCAAGTCCCATTTGAATTGTTTCCATCCCTCCGGCCACCAACACGATAGGGTCGCCGGCGATCAGTTCTGCTTCGGTACACTCGTCCGCCAAGCAGTCCCGGTCGTTATAGACCTCATTCGCATACGCGCGACAATTGTTGCCACCAGAACCACATCCTGAGTAGCTGCCGAGCACATACGTACCAGGACGCAAGCCGGCGAAAGTGAATTCGGACTCCGCGGACAACTGGACACCGCCCTCGGTGACCCATCCATCAGCCGTGCTACGGCGCAAGCGGACGCCAGCGATCACCGGTTCACCCGGTGCGCTGTTGTCGCTGACCTGACCGGTGATGACTCCACCCTCGGCGAGTCGAAAATCCACGCCTACCCGCTCGCCTTCAGCAGTGACAGCTACCGGCAACTCGCCTTCGACGATAACCTGACAACTGAATTCGCATGGAATGTCATCGTAGAGCTCGGAGATGTATGCGTCCTCGCCGTCGGCCCACACCCGATATTGTCCCGGTGGCAGCCCATCGATGACGTAGTCACCCAGCGCATCGGTTCGTGTCTGGAAACTGACGGACCCGGGGAGATCGGGGGTTGCGCGCCAGCGAGCCATGATCAGTGCATTGGCAATCGGCGTGGCATTGTCGTCGCGGATCACGCTTCCGGAAAGCGCGCCTGGTGGGTTCAGGATCAAGTCCGCAACGAAGGTCTGACCTGCCTGGACCGAAATATTACCCAGGCCGGGAAAACTGCACGGCGGGTTTGCACCACAGGGAATGCCCGGCCAGTAGCTCGGTAGCAGCGGCGGTTGTGCCTGCACGAACAGCGCTTTGGTAGAGTTTGCGCTGACCTCGAAGCTGTAGCGACCATCGCCATCAGTGAGCGCCGCCTGTTCCGGGGCAAAGCCCCCGAACACGATCGTGCCAATCTGCACGCTGGCTCCGGTTACCGGCTGTCCACTCGTTCCCTCGACAATCCGCCCGGATACCGTGCCGGTCTGGGCAAGCGCGTGGGCACTCAATAGCCAGGAGCAGATCAGCAGGCTCAGGCTTGCGGGCCCGAATCGGGAAGGGAAGGGCATCCATCGAAACATCTTCATCAAGCAATCCATAAGGCTTCGCTACCGGCGTTCGAGCGAACGTACTACAGCGGCATTGATCACGCCATACACGCCGCCGCTTGCAAACAAGTCAGGCCAAGGCTGCGGAAATGATCGATTCGGTCGTCTTGCAGCGTTCGCGAGCCACGCCATGGCCTTGAAGCCAGTGCTGTCCGACGATCAGTACTTGTGTCGGCTAGCGAACAGCGTGGCCTGTATCCTCGGTTCTCGATCTCACCAAGCGCGGTCGGGCCATGCAATCCTGCCGGCAGCGAGATCGATCTGCGAACCGCAGCTTGGCGACCTTTTCACGCATTGTGTTCGAAAGGACATCGACCCACGCCTGGTAACCTTCGCCAGTCAGGTGAATACCGTCATACGTATATGCCGGTTTCAAGCCCCCCTCGTCGGCCAGAGCGCGATTCAGGTCCACGTAAACGAGTTTGCGATTGTCAGCGAGAACGACCAGCTTGCCATTTAGTTCGCGAATCCCTTCCAACGTACTCCCACACAAATCCGCGCTGCACTCAATGGTGGATTGAACAATCACTTCCACGCCCGCCCTTTGCAGCGCGTCCACAATTTTTGTGTAGTCGTCCAGCACCTCATCCGTGGACAGGCCGAGGTTCACGTCGTTTAGGCCCACCATGATAAAGGCGACCTCTGGCCTGGTCGAGAGTATGGAGTCCATGCGCGCGACGATATCGGTTGCGGTGTCACCTCCGACTCCGCGGTTTGCAATGGCGATGCCATTGAACGCTTCTGCCCAGATTACGCCCTGCGTCAGGCTGTCTCCGACCATGACCACTTCAACATCGGGGCTGAAGTAGCCGAAAAGCGAAGCCCTTGGCTTTTCTACCGATGGTCCCATCACGCTGTCTTTCCAGTCTTTCAACTGAGCATAGGGGAACCAACGCTTGTGAACGGTAGTGGCTCCGATCACGTACGCCAGCCCGGCTACCACGAGAAGTCCGATCACCTGCCTTATACGAGATTGCATGACACGCTACAAACGGGAGCAGACCGCGCCACGGCGGGCCCGCTGTGAACAGGGCGCGCGGCGGTCGCAGTAGCAGGTTCATGAAACATGCGGGCTAGATTGACGCGACGGACCTGCAGCCGCGGTACGGCACGCCACATAAGCCGGGAACCTTCGCGACGCGCGCCTTAGATTCATCGCCGCGTTGCCACTGCCTCAAACAAGGCGGCAGCTGATCGAGCCGGGATGGTGCGATTCCCTAGGCTTGCATGAACTGCACCATGCGCTCGCGGGTGGCGTCGTCGTTGAGGGGTGATGACGTCGTCGCCGTTGATCGCATCCACCGCAACCAGGCCGGTGCTGAATGGAGGGTGCTGGGCTCGAAGGAGTACGACTGAGGCCAGCAAGTGAATGCGAAGCGAGTCGCGCAGCTGCGCAAGGCAAGAACGCCACGCTAAGGCAGATCTACCGCCTCGATATCGGGCCACAGCTGCTTCAGCCGCGTCCGCTCACGCTCTATCATTTCCTTACGCCGTTTCCAGATGCTGGCGAAGCGCGCATCGTCGCGCAGAAACGCTGCTGTCGGCAATTCGCGACCGCTGGGCGAGAGCACCCAGTATTGCCAGAGCAGTGGATTCAGATTTGCAGCGCCATCAAGACGGCGAAAGGCGGCATCATGATTGCCGCTCAGGATTTCCGTTCCCAGTGCCCAGTACACCGTGGGGTACGGCATCGTTTCCGGCGGCATCGCTGCCACGGTGCGAGCGAGCGCTTCGAGATTGCGCTGTCGACGCTGGGCATCCGGCGGGTCTGGCCGCAAAAGGGCTTCAGAGACAAACCATATCGACGCGCGCATTTCGAGCTCGTCGGTGCTAAGAGCGCTTTCCAGCCCCTGGTCACCCGACCAGCCGGCGCCGAGGTACTCCATCCCACGCGCATACTGCTGCTGCACCGCGATTGACGAATCCAGCCGACGTCACATTGCGCAGCGCCCCGACCGTCTCCAGATAGCTGGCGCGCTGTGCGGCGGGCAGTCGCGCCAGGGTTGGCAAGGGTCTCGCGCCCATCTGCACCGCCAACCGATCGGCAACCACAATGGCGATCTCGTTCTGGATGGCGAATACATTCTCGGCATCGCTGTCAAACGATTGCGACCAGATGGTGGCACCGTCGCCGGCGCGAATCAGGTTGGCGGTGATGCGCAACTGCGGGCCGGCGCGGCGCACCGAGCCTTCAAGAAGATGGGCAACACCCAGCGCGCGGGCAATCTCGCGAAGGTCGGCGGTCTTGTCCTTCCAGGCGAAAGAGGAGCGTCCGGGAACTTTCAGTTCCGGGATCGCCGCGAGACTCGACAGGATCTCCTCGCTCAATCCATCGGCGAAATGCTCATCTTCGGCCTCCGAGGACAGCACGCGGAACGGCAGTATCGCGACCGATTGGGTGCGTTGCGGCAACACCGGGCTCTCGCCCTGGGGAGGCTCCATCGTGGGTGAAGACACGATGCTGTCGTCGCTGCCCAGCCAGTAGCTGATCACTCCCAGCAAAAGCGCAAGGCCGACGAGGGCCGAGATCCGGTTCAGGCTGCGCGGCAGGTGTCTTGGCAAGGGTGTCGTCAGCCGATGCGGCGCTGGTGGCAAGACAGCGGCGGGCCTGGGCGTTGCCTCCGGCTTGCCACCCAGCGCCGCGATGACTTCGTGCGCCGATGCGAAACGCGCGCCCGGATCGATTGCCAGCAGTCGATCGAGGAGCGGCTGCCATGACGACAATGCCTGCGGCAAGCGCGGACGCGGCGCATTCATCTGCTGCATGCCAATCGCCCAGCCGCTGTCGCCGCGAAACGGCGTACTGCCAGTAAGCAACTCAAAGGCCAGGATGCCGAGCGCGTAGAGGTCCGAGCGTCCGTCGACCATCTCTCCACGCCACTGCTCCGGGCTCATGTAGCTGGGCGTACCGAGCACGGCCTGTGGCCCGGTCAGCTCGCGCGTGGTCTGCGCGCTGCGCGCGATACCGAAGTCTGCAAGCAAATAGGAGCCATCCTCACGGCACAGGATATTCTCGGGCTTGATGTCGCGATGCACGACGCCCTTGGCGTGGGCATAAGCGAGGCCTGAGGCGATATCGATCAGGCAACGGCGGATCTCTTCCGAGTCGCCGCCACGCAGATCGCCGGCATGCCCTCCCGGCACAAATTCCATGGCGAGGAACAGGTACTCGCCGCTGCGACCGGCGTCGTACACCGGCAGCAGGTTGCGGTGCTTCAACCTGCCAGCAATGCGTGCCTCGCGCAGGAAGCGTTCGGCAAAATCCGCATCGGCGGCTAACGATGCATCAAGCACCTTGAGCGCCACCTCACGACCCAGCGACTCTTGCAGCGCGAGATAAACCCTGGCCATGCCGCCGCGGCCGAGTTCGCGAACAATGCGGAAACCGGGGATCATGCGTTTGCGTGGCGAGGTTGGGCTTCCAGCATAACCGCAAACAGGCTGCAATCTGGTACATGGACATTGAGCTGGCAAGGGGTCAACGCGCTGGCTGGCAGTTGGCGGAGTAAGCGCTGGACAGCACCCCGCCGCCGGGCGACCATTTGCATGGGGGTGGGCCTTGTTCGTAGTCAATCTCACGACCTTTGACCTCGTGATCATCGGCGCCTATCTCGCGGTCATGATGGCGCTTGGCCTCGCACTGGCCAGCCGAAACCGCAACCAGGAGGACTTCTTTTTCGCCGGACGCTCGATGAGCTGGCCGTTCATCGGCTTTTCGCTGTTCGCCACCAACTTCTCGTCGTCCGGTCGCGCATCCCGGCCCCGATGGCAGGACCCGCGCCTGCAGGCCGCGGCCATCGTGGTCGCCATTCTCGTCATCGTCATCGCCTTTCGATGACCGCGCGCTGGAACATCGCTCAGCGCTGCTCGGCCCTTCGCCGCAGACTGTCGTCCGCCTCAGACCGGCCGGCGATGCCGGACACCCAAACCTTGCTTGAGCGGCGGTGAGGGTCGGGGCTGACGAGGATGACTGTCACCTTCCTGGTAGCCCTGTGCGTTCCGATGCTCGTGTCCGGCATGGTTGCGGCGCAGGAAGCAGCGGACCTGGCCCGCATTGAAGAAGTGGCCGCAGCAGCCGTCCGCGATGGCAGCGTCGCGGGGCTGACGATTGCCGTGGCGCGGGGACCACGCATCGTGCTGGAACGACACTATGGGCGGGCGGACCTCGAATTGGACACGCCTCTGCCTGACAACCCCGTGTACGAGATTGGCTCGGTCAGCAAGCAGTTCGCGTGACTGGGAACAGGGTCGATTCTCACCGCCCGGCGCGGCCATGTGCTTAATTGGTGGCCGTGTTACAGCGAAAACAGGGGTTCAGAGAGGAGTTTCGCTCACACAACTCGACTGTCCAGTTCTTGACTTGTAGGAAAATTCTGATTCGTGGGTGTCCGTTGTCGTGCGTTGTCGTGTGTCCTCTTTTGTCAGGGTCGGACGCCGGCCGCGAATGATCGAGGTCGCGTTCGCGCCTGAGGCCTTCCGGGGTCAGCTCGTAGATCCAGGAAAACACCAGCACCGGCACGAAGCCCAGCGCCAGCAGCACGACCAGCGTTTGCAGCACCCAGTAGGGGGTGTGGAAGATCGGCAGCAGGGTCTCGGCGATCTGCACCAGCAGCCAGGCGCCGACCAGGTACAACCCGGCCATGCGGATGACGTTGCGGCGGCGCAGTTCGGCGAGGAAGCTCATCTCGGCGTCTCTTGCAGAACACCCATATGATTGATATGGTTTCCCATATGAAAACGACACTGAACATCGATGACAGCGTGATGCAGCGCCTGCGCGAAGAGGCCGCGCGCCAGGGCCGGACGATGTCGGAACTGGTCGAGGCCGGGCTTCGTCGGGTGCTTGACGAGCCCGTGCGACAAGTCGACGAGATCCGCGAGCCGTTGCTGCAATGGCACAGCGGCGGTGCGTTTGTGGACGTTGCAGATCGCGATGCGCTGTACGAGCGGATGAACAAGGAAGTCTGAGCCGATCGCATGTTTGTCGTCGACACCAATGTGCTGCTGTACGCGGCCGATGCCGACAGCGAATTTCACACGCCGTGTCGCGACTTGATCGAGCAGGCACGCGGCCAGGCGGCTCCATGGTTTCTGACCTGGGGCATTTGCTACGAATTCATGCGCGTGGCCACGCATCCGCGCGTGTATCGCCATCCGTGGACCAGTCAGGCGGCCTGGCGCTTCATTGAGTCGCTGCTGGCCTGCCCGGGGCTGAGCGTGCTGACCGCGACCCGCCGGCACGCAGCCGTGCTTGCCCAGTGTCTGGAAGAATTGCCGGAAGCGCGCGGCAACCTGATGCACGACCTGCATACCGCGGTCCTGATGCGTGAACACGGGATTTCGCGGATCGTGACTCGCGATACCGATTTCCACCGCTTCGGCTTTCTTGAGGTCCTGGATCCGCTGCGCCCGCGACAATGAGGCATGGCGGCTGGATGCTTTGGTCCCGATCGACAAGTTCATGCGTCGGGGCCCTTGCGCGAATACTTCGCTTCCAGCGCCCGCATGGCCGGATGCTCGCGGTGGCGGTCAAAGACCGGGTCGAGCATCAGGCCGTCGAACTGCCAGTACTTCATCTCCAGCCGCAGGTAGTCGTCCATCGCAGCGGCAAGCTCGCCGGAGTCCGCCATCATGGCGAGCCCCAGCAGCTCACGCATGCGTTGCTCCGAGCGAACGATCACGTCACGCGTCGGGATGGTTTGCGCCAGCGCCTGCCGGGTGGCTTCCCGGGCTGCCGGACCGTCGCCAAGAATGGCCAGTGCCTGGGCGCGCGCCATCATGGCGCGGTAGTCGTCGGC
>JBGTIE010000168.1:0-2742 GCA_041745855.1 Lysobacterales bacterium
GCTGATTCGCGATCTGCGGGTGGTCTTCGTGTTGCTCGCCCAGCAGGTCGTGCAGCTACGGGCGCTGGCTCACGGCGAGCCCGAGGATCAGCGTATCGCCGCCCAGCTCACCGCCGATATCCATGCTCCGCTGGCCAATCGACTGGGGATCTGGCAACTGAAATGGGAGCTGGAAGACTGGACCTTCCGCTACCTCCAACCCGAGGTCTATCGGCGCGTCGCCAAGCTGCTGGGTGAGCGTCGCAGCGACCGCGAGGGCTATATCGAGCGCGTGCTGCAGCAGTTGCGCAATGCGTTGGACGAGGCCGGAATCAAGGGCGCGCAGATCGCCGGTCGACCCAAGCACATCTTCAGTATCTGGAAAAAGATGCAGCGCAAGGATATTGATTTTGAACAGCTCTACGACGTCCGGGCAGTGCGCATCCTGGTGGATGACGTGCCCACCTGCTACGCCGCCCTCGGCCTGGTCCACGGCCTGTGGCAGTACATCCCGGGCGAGTTCGACGATTACATCGCCCACCCCAAGGGCAATGACTACCGCTCGCTGCATACCGCGGTCATCGGGCCCGGTGGCACGTCGCTTGAGGTGCAGATCCGCACTTTCGACATGCACCGGCAAGCCGAACTGGGGGTCGCTGCGCACTGGCGCTACAAGGAAGGCGGCAGCGCCGACAGCAGTTTCGAGCGCAAGGTCGCAGAGATGCGCCAGCTCCTGGAGCAGCGCGAGGAAGGCGACGACGACAGCGCCCTGCTCGCCGGCTTCTCGACCGAGTCGCTGGAAGACCGCGTTTATGTGCTGACCCCGAAAGGCGAGGTGCTGGACCTGGCGCGCGGCGCCACGGTGCTGGATTTCGCCTATCAGGTGCACACCGAGGTCGGCCATCGGTGCCGTGGTGCCAAGGTCAACGGCCGTATCGTACCGCTGACCTACAGTCCAGCCAGCGGCGACCGGATCGAGGTACTGACCACCAAGGTCGCCGCGCCCAAGCGTGACTGGCTCAGTCCACAAAGCGGCTATCTGAAGACAGCTCGAGCCCGAACCAAGGTGCGCAACTGGTTCAACCGGCTCGATTTCGACCAGAACGTGCGCGACGGCAAGGAAATCGTCGAACGCGAATTGTCGCGACTGGCGCTGCCCTCCGGCGGGCTGGAGGCCTTGCTGCCGAAGCTGGGCGTGGACAAGCTCGAAGACCTGTACGCCCAGGTCGCACTGGGTGATCTGTCGCCGGCGCAGATCTCGCGAGTGGCGCATGAGCAGCAGAGCCCGGCCCGCGATCCGTTGCCGATCGCCAAACAGAGCCAGCGCCCGGCCGAATCGCCGAAGGACGCCATCGTCATCGACGGCGTCGGCAATCTGCTGGTCAGCATGGCCCAGTGCTGCCATCCGCTACCGGGGGATCCGGTGCTGGGCTTCATCACCCGCGGCCGCGGCATCCGCGTCCACCGCGCCGACTGCGGCAGCCTGCGCAATCTGGCCACCCGCCATCCCGAACGGGTCGCCGAAGTGCAGTGGGGCCGCGCCAGCAGCCAGCGCTTCGAAGTACGGGTACGAATCGAAGCCTACGACCGCCCCGGCCTGCTGCGCGACGTCGGCACCGTCATGGCCACCGCCCAGATCAACGTCCTGCAGCTGACCAGCAATGCCAGCAAGGACGGGTCGGCGGTGCTGGAGATCGATCTGGCAGTCAGCGATTTTGCACAGTTATCGGACTTGTTGAGTCGGCTCCGAGGGTTGCCGAATGTGGTTGCAGCGGGGAGGATGGGATAAAAAGTAGGCAAAAGACGTTTTAGGTTTTGAATCGAGAAGAAGAAGCGTTTTAAGTTTTAGGTTTTAGGTATTAGGGAAGAGCAAGGGCCGCCGCGCTGACGTTCGCTGCTTCGGCTCTGGCTCTGGCTCTGGCTCTTAACCCTAAAACCTGAAACTTAAAACCTAAAACAGTCTTTTGTTCGTTCATTTCCAACCCCACCGCAGACGCCGGAGAAAGAGCCATGCCCCAATTCATCCAACTCGATGTCTTTACCGAACGCCCCGGCGGCGGCAATCCGCTGGGGGTAGTGATCGGGGCTGAGGACTGGACTGATGCGCGGATGCAGACCTTCGCGGCCTGGACCGACCTGGTCGAGACAACCTTCCTGTTGCCGGCAAGCGTGGCCGATGCAAGCTACCGGCTGCGGATATTCACGCCGACTCGGGAGATCCCCTTTGCCGGTCATCCAACCATCGGCAGTGCGCATGCGGCGATCGACTGCGGATTTGCCGAGCCGGTCGGCAATGCGTTGCAGCAGCAGTGCGGTGCCGGGCTGGTGCCCTTGCGGGTGGTTGGCAGCGGTCCCGAGCGGCGGCTGTTTCTGCAGTCCCCGGGCGCACAGATCTTGGCCGAAGGGCTGGACGCCGATCCCCAGCTCCGATTTGTGCTGGGAGATCGCGAACTGGGCCGTCTCAGTGTCGCGCTGGTGTCCGGTGGTCGCAACTGGTGGATGGCCGAACTCGCCGATGAAGTCCAGGTCCGCGGCTGGCACCCGAACCACGACGCGATTGCCGCCCTCGCCCGCGCCAGTGACAGCGTCGGCCTGTGCGTGTTCGCCCGCTGCACGAATCAGCCATTCGATCTGGTCGTACGCGCCTTCCCAGGCGGCGTAGGAATCATCGAAGACCCAGCCTCGGGTGCCGCCAACGGCCTGATCGCCGCCTTCATCGCCCAGCGCGAAGGCAGCGGCGCCCTCGCCCGCGGCTATCGCGTC
>JBGTIE010000169.1:0-16593 GCA_041745855.1 Lysobacterales bacterium
CGCGGCGTTTTGGGGAGGGGTTGGTGGCGGCTGTGCAGGCGGCTTTGGAAGCGCCGCGGTGAGGTGTGCCCTTGGCGCTCTGCGGGGGCTGCTTGCTTGCGGTGTTCAGAATCTGCCCAGGAGCAAAGCGGCGCCAGGTCGCCGCACTCCAAAAGGGGGCGCGCGGCTCACATTTGGAGTGCGCTGGCCTGACAGCGGTTTGGCTCAACGCGACTCTTGGAGCACGGATGGTGGTTAGCGGGCATGCATAAGTCACTCCGATCCTTGCTGCGTCTGCTGAGCCGAAATCGGGTCCTGCGCAAGCGTTTACCGGCGGATCTCGGATCGGGGTTGGTCTACTGCAGTCCTGAAGCTTTGCTTTCGGTATGGAAACCAGCTTGGCAGTCACAGCAGGCGCAGGGACTACTGCGTTGGGCACGGCGATTCGTGACGCCGGGTATGAACGTGTGGGACCTTGGTGCGAATCAGGGAATTTTCAGCCTTGCGGCAGCCGCTCGATCAGGCCTTGGGGGATCTGTCGTGGCTTTCGAGCCGGATCTGTTTCTGGTGGATCTGATGCGGCGTTCCCTGGCTTCCAATACTCACCTTGGCGCCACCGTGAGAGTGTTGCCGATGGCAGTAGGCGCGCGCAACGAGATTGCGAAGTTTGAGATCGCGCGTACCGATCGCGCGCTCAATCATCTTTCGAGCGCGAAGGGGAATCCGCACGCGGGACTTGCGCGAGAACAGTTGTTGGTGCCGTGTGCCACGCTCGACTGGCTGGCCGAACAGCTGCCGGTGCCAGGCCTGATCAAGATCGACGTGGAAGGGGCCGAGCTGGTTGCCTTGCAGTCCGGCATGGCGTTGTTGCAGAACCATGCGCCGGTACTGATCGTCGAGACGGCGCCTGAGAACGGAACAGAAATGGCTGAGTTATTGACTGCCGCGGACTATCTGATGTTTGATAGCGAAGGTGATCTGAGCCAGGCCATACCAAGGCCCGCGTGGAACACGCTGGCATGGCCCCGGCGTCGACTTGGTGAGATGGCGGCTTTGGCGGCGCCGCGGTGATGTGTGCGATGGAAAGCGTCGGGCCCTGCGGAGGCGCGCAAGCGCCGTCCTGCAGATACTTCGCGCACCAGTGCGAGAAACCACGCAAGACCTGTTGGAGGCTGCTTGCAGGCGACCGAGCAAGCGGGTTTTGGCAGGTGTCCCTTGGCTTGCCAAAGGGCAAAGGCAGCGCTGCGCGCTGCGAATCGCGAGCAAGCTCCCTCCTACAGTTTCGTTTGGGCTCTGTGGGTATTCGGACGTCTGCGGCATTTGGAACGTATCGAAGAGCAGAGCGAGAGCCCGCTTCCGCGGTCGCGAGCAAGCTCCCTCCTACAGTTCCTTTGGCGATCCGAAGGATGCTCTTGCCAGCTGGCCTTTGGTCGGCGAAGAACCGCCAGGCTTGAAGATCCTCCACGTCATCCGCGGCCTGGCAAACTCGTCCGGAACCACGCATATCGTCAATCCGCTGGCCGAGGCGCAGGGTCGGCTGGGGCATGCGGTGCGGGTGCTGTACGTGGACAAGCCGCCGATGCCGGCGGTCGTGCCCGATCCGCGTTGGGCAGAGTGTGGTGAGTTCGCGCTGAGTTTGCCGCTGGACAATCCCGGCGTTTCCCTGGGGCTGGCAAAGGCGATGAAGGGGGAGGTGGCCGCGGCTGATGTCGTCCATGTGCATGCGATCTGGAATTTCCCGACGTGGTGGGCGATGCGTTGCGCGGATCGGGCCGGCAAGCCGTACATTGTCGCGCCGCAGGGGTCCTTCGATCCTTGGGCGATGCGCCAGAACGCGCTGGGCAAGCGGATCTATGGGGCGCTGACCGAGTTGCCCTTGCTGCGCCGGGCGGATTGTCTGCAGGCGCTGTCGGCGAAGGAAGCGGGCCAGTTCCGCGCCGGAGGGCTGGAGGGGCCGGTCGAGATCATTCCGAACGGAATTGCGGCGGGAATGTTTGAGTCCGGCGCTGTGCGTGGGTCACTGGCTGGGCGGCTGGACTTGCCAGCGGGGAGTCGCACGCTGCTGTTTCTGTCGCGTGTGCATCCGAAGAAGGGGCTGGATCTGCTGTTGCGCGCTTTTGCTGGATTGGCCGGGCGCTTCCCGGAGGTGTTTCTGGTGATCGCCGGGCACGATGCGGGCTCGGGCTACAAAGCGCAGATGGAGGCGTTGGCGAGGGAGTTGGGGATTGCCGAGCGCTGTCGCTTTGTCGGCGAGGTGGCCGGTGAGGTGAAGCGCGATTGCTTGATGGGCGCCGACGCCTGGGCGCTGATCTCGCACTCCGAAGGCTTGCCGGTGGCGGCGGTCGAGGCACTGGGGGCGGGATTGCCGTGTGTGTTGTCGGACGAGTGCAATTTGCCGGAGGTTGCTGAGTGTGATGCGGGCTGGGTGGTCAAGCCCGAGGTGGATCCGGCGGCTGCTGCGTTGGCGGAACTGTTGGGTGATCCGGTTGCAGCGGCGGCGCGGGGTGAGCGGGCACGGAAGTTGGTGGCGGAGCGGTTTACGTGGGACCGTATCGCGGCGCGGACGGTTAAGGTTTATTTGGGGTTGGTGGCGGCGTGATTGGGGCGGGTCGGGCGCCGGGTGTGCCAGGAATGGAACCCCGAGTTGTACTCGGGCGGGCGGGGCGAATGCCTCCGGGGTTGCGAGCAGGCAGTGCGCCTTGTGAGAGCGTCGCTCGGCTTCGTTGCCCGAGTGCAACTCGGGGTTCCGGGTGTGGCCTGCGGGCGGGGTGCTACGAGGGCAAGGGCTAAGCTGGTTGGTAGTCGATTCCGGTCATGAAGAACGGTCAGGTAGCGGCTATGACCCACGTCAGAATTCCGGAGCAACTTGCGCGTCAGGCGCAGATCATGGTTGATCAGGGCTGGGCCTCAAGCGTTGACGCTGTCGTGGTTGAAGCCTTGCGACGCTTCCTGGAGTCTCATCAGGAGCGTCTTACCGAGGGGTTCCTGCGAGTGGATATGGACTGGGCGCTTGCAGGCAGTGACTGAGTGGCTGGAGTCGCAAACGCGGCGAGTGCGTAAACGGAACCCCGAGTTGCACTCGGGCGGGCGGAGCTGATGCCGACGGGTTTGCGAGCAGGCATTTCGCCCTATCAAAGTATGTAGCGTCAATCAGCTTCGTTGCCCGAGTACAACTCGGGGTTCCGGGTGTTGCCTGCAGGTGGGTTCCTTCAGGGGCAAGGGCCAACAGCAGAGCAAGAGCTTCGCCTGCAGGCAGGCTCCTACAAGGGCAAGGGCCAAGAGCAGAGCGAGAGCTTCGCCTGCAGGCAGGCACCTACACGTTGTTGCGCGCCCAACCGCGTCACCTCGCTTCGTTGCCCGAGTACAACTCGGGGTTCCGGGTGGTGCGCGTAGGAAGGTTCCACAAGGGCAGGGCTAGGGCCATGGGCCTGGAGGAACGGACATGCGCGACGCTGACATCAAACTGAGGGCGCTCCCCGAACAGCGCGACCTGATCGACCGGGCTGCCACGCTGCTCGGCAAGAGCCGGGCGGACTTCATGCTGGAGGCTGCCTGTCAGCGCGCTCGAGAAGTGGTGCTCGATCAGGTGTACTTCGATCTGGACGACGAGAAGTGGCTGCAGTTCAACGCGATGCTGGACGCGCCGCCTGCTTCGAATCCGGGCCTGGACCGATTGATGAGCGTGAAGGCTCCTTGGGTTTGAAGGGGTGATGTTGTTTGGCCTGTAGCCGCGACGAGCGCGCATACGGAACCCCGAGTTGTACTCGGGCGGGCGGAGCGATTGCCCCCGGGTTTGCGAGCAGGCATTTCGCCCTATGAATGTGTGTAGCGTCGCTCGGCTTCGTTGCCCGAGTGCAACTCGGGGTTCCGGGTGGGGTCTGTGGAAAGGCTCCTACGGTTCCTTTCGCTCGTTGAGGGGATTGGGGCATTCGCAAGCTGTCCAGTAACCCAGAGGCGCCAGGGCGCCGCGCTCCAAGAGGGGCAGGGCGCCTTGACCTGAGCGTCTAGACTGCAGAAGCGCGCACTTGCACGCTGTGCGCCTTAGGAGTAGATTTTCGCAGTGCTTACTGTCGTCGAAAGCCCCATCTTTGGGAAGCTCTGGCCACTGTACTGGGACGAAGACGAACGCGCAGAGTTTGCTGCTCACATCTCAACGCACCCAGATGAGGGAGCCGTTATTCGTGGTTCAGGCGGAGTTCGGAAGATTCGCTGGTCACGCCCGGGCACTGGGAAATCAGGTGGTGTTCGAGTCGTCTATCTTGTGCATACAGACCAAGGCCAAGTGTACTTGCTGACAATCTTTGCCAAGGTCGAGAAGGAAAACATCCCTCTTGCAGTTCTCAAGGAGATTCGCCGTGCCCTCCAAGTCTAGAAAATTGACACCTGCGGAGATCGAGGCATTCGAATCCAAGCGTGACATTGGTGCCGAGATTCTGCAATCTATCAAGGACATGAAAGTCGGTAATGGTACCGTTGTTCTGTCAGCGGCTGCGCAAGCCCGATGTGCCACAGGCCTGTCGCAATCTCGGTTTGCAGCGCTCTTGGGTGTTTCGGTTCGAACGCTTCAAGGTTGGGAACAAGGCCGCAAACAGCCCAGCGGCGCCGCGCGCACCCTCCTCGCCATTGCACGCAGGAACCCGCGCGCGATCGTGGAAGTCTCGGATCAGTAGACACTGCCCCAACAGCTCCTTAGTGGTTGTGCGGGGCGGTCATGGTTGAGTGGCTTCGTTGCCCGAGTACAACTCGGGGTTCCGTTTCGCCTGCAGGCAGGCTCCTACGTAAAACCTAAAACGTAAAACTTAAAACGCTTGGCTCTAAAGTTTACCGCCATCATCCTGACCCGCGACGAAGTCGCGAACATGGCGCTGTGCCTGAAAGCCTTGGCGCGGGTTGACGATGTGGTGATCGTCGATTCCGGCAGCACGGACGGGACTATCGAGGCGGCGCGGGCGGTGCGGGCGGATGTGCGTGTGTACGAGCATCCGTTCCGGGACTTTGGCGACCAGCGCAATTGGGCGATCGATCACACTGAGCCGAAGCATGAGTGGCTGCTGTTCGTCGATGCTGACGAGTACTGCGACGCGGAGTTGCTGGACGAGATTGCGGCGTTGATTGCCAGTCCGGGTGACATCGTGGGCGGCTATGTTGCCGGCCGGAACTACTTTCTCGGCCGCTGGTTGAAGTACTCGACCATGTATCCGTCTTACCAGTTGCGGCTGCTCAAGCGCGGTCAGGTGCGCTACCGCAAGGAAGGGCACGGCCAGCGCGAGGTGACTGACGGGCCCTTGCACTACCTGAAGCACGGCTGGCGGCATGAGGGGTTCAGCAAGGGTGTGCATCAGTGGGTGGCGCGGCACAACCAGTACTCGACCGACGAGGTCGAGTTGATTCTGCGGCTGCGTGGTGAGAGCTTGAGCTGGCGACAGATGCTGGCCGCCGACTCGATCACGCGCCGGCGCGCACTCAAGGGATTGGCGGCGCGTCTGCCGGGCCGTCCGCTATGGCGGTTCCTTTACACGTACGTGTTTCGGCGCGGCTTTCTGGACGGTCGCGCGGGACTGAACTACTGCCTGTTGCGGATCGCCCATGATCTGCATATCGGTGTGAAACTGCGCGAACACCTCATCGCATCGAAAAGCTCCGGCTACCGATGAAACAAATCCTCCAGAACATCGCCAACGGTCAGACCCAGGTCGCCGAAGTGCCGCGGCCGGCAGTGGGTGCCGGGCAACTGTTGATTGCCACCGAGCTCAGTCTGGTGTCGGCCGGCACCGAGCGGATGATGGTGGACTTCGGCAAGGCCAACTGGCTGCAGAAGGCGCGTCAGCAGCCGGACAAGGTGCGGATGGTGCTGGACAAGGTGCGTACCGACGGGCTGGCGCCGACCATCGACGCGGTCCGGAGCAAACTGGATCAGCCGCTGGCGCCGGGCTACAGCAATGTCGGTCGGGTGATCGAGATCGGCGCTGGCGTGAGCGGTTTTGCGGTCGGCGATCGGGTGCTGTCGAATGGCAGGCATGCCGAAGTGGTCGCGGTGCCGGTGAACCTGTGCGCGCGGATTCCGGATGGCGTGGGCGACGAGACTGCCGCCTTTACGGTGCTGGCGGCGATCGGTTTGCAGGGGATTCGGCTGGCCGAGCCGACGCTGGGAGAGTGTGTGGTGGTGTCTGGACTGGGACTGATCGGCCTGATCACGGTGCAGTTGCTGCGGGCGCAGGGCTGTCGGGTACTGGGCCTGGACTTCGATCCAGCACGGCTGGCATTGGCGCAGTCCTTCGGCGCTGAAGTTGTAGATCTGCGCAGCGCCGATCCGCTGCCGGTGGCGCAGGCCTTTTCCCGCGGACGTGGCGTCGATGCGGTGTTGATTGCGGCGTCGACCAAGAGTGACGAGCCGGTCCATCAAGCCGCCCAGATGTGCCGCAAGCGCGGACGGATCGTGTTGATCGGGGTCACCGGTCTGCAGCTGTCACGGGCGGATTTCTACGAGAAGGAACTGAGCTTCCAGGTCAGTTGCTCCTATGGTCCCGGCCGCTATGACCCGGCCTACGAGGAAGGCGGCCAGGACTATCCGCTGGCGTTCGTGCGCTGGACCGAGCAGCGCAATTTCGAGGCGGTGCTGGATCTGATGGCGGCTCGCGCAATCGACTGCGCACCGCTGGTATCGCATCGCTTTGAGCTGGAACAGGCGCCGGATGCCTACGAGCTTCTGGCCGGTGGCGAGGCGTCGCTGGGGATACTGCTGCGCTATGGCAGTGAGCTCGACACACGGCTGGCGCGGGAGAGTGTTCTTGCAAGCA
The DNA here is from genome assembly GCA_041745855.1 of Lysobacterales bacterium. Lineage (GTDB taxonomy): Bacteria > Pseudomonadota > Gammaproteobacteria > Xanthomonadales > SZUA-5 > JAWLAT01. The sequence goes on from JBGTIE010000169.1 coordinate 6,777, forward strand.
GTGAGGCGCGCCTTGAATCTACCGCCGTGGTGCGTGGTGTGCCGCGCCTGGCGGTGATTGGTGCCGGAAACTACGCCAGCCGAGTCCTGATTCCGGCTTTCAAGGCCGCGGGCGCAGAACTGCGCGTGCTGGTCAGCGAAGCGGGCGTTACCGCGACCCACTATGGACAGAAGTTCGGCTTCGCACGCGCATCGACCTCGGCCGAAGAGGCAATCGCGTCGGACGACTGCGACACGGTGGTTATTGCGACCCGTCACGACAGCCACGCCCGCTACGTGTGTGCGGCACTGCGCGCCGGCAAACATGTATTTGTCGAGAAGCCGTTGTGTCTGACGCTGCAGGAGTTGACCGAGATCGAGACGGCTTTGGCGGACGCGCGCGTGGAGGGTCACGCACCGCTGCTGATGGTCGGTTTCAACCGCCGCTTCGCGCCGCAGGTGGTGACGATGAAGCGACTGCTAGCCAGTGTTTCCGGTCCGAAGGCGGTGGTCATCACCGTCAATGCCGGCGCGATACCGGCCGACCACTGGACCCAGGATCTACGCAAGGGCGGCGGCCGGATCATTGGCGAGGCCTGTCATTTCATCGATCTGGCGCGACATCTGGTGGGGGCGAAGATTGAGTCAGCCGAGCGGTTTGCGATGGATTCGACGACCGGCGACACGGTGAGCCTGCAGTTGCGCCACGCCGACGGATCGATCAGCACGATCCACTATTTCGCCAATGGCCATCGTTCGCTGCCGAAAGAGCGGATCGAAGTGTTTGTTCAAGGTCGCGTGCTGCAACTGGACAATTTCCGCGTGCTGCATGGGTTTGGGTGGCCGGGCTTTTCGAAGCAGCGACTGTGGCGGCAGGACAAGGGGCAGAGCACGTGTGTGGCAGCCTTCGTCGAGGCTGTGCGCAGCGGTAGCGCGGCGCCTATCGCGGTGGATGAGCTGATCGAGGTGAGCCGGTGGGCGGTGGAGCTCGCTTGAAAACTGCAGTCGGACAGAGGGGGCAGACATCACCCGATGTTGCCGCGAGACAGTTGTTCAGTCTTGTTGGCGCGCGTTTCGACTCTACGCAGCAGCCGCAGATCGCTCACAGACACTTTACGCAAGATGTCTGGGCCGATCTACTTGCCTTGGCAGCCGCCAACGGCGTGACTTGCCGCATCCATTCCACGCTCGCTTCCAGCGAGCAAAAAGACGCGCTGGAAGTGGAACCAATGAACAAGTTGGCGCTTCGAGCGCGTCAGTCTCACTGCCGCAATCTGGGCATGCGCGCAGAATTGCGAAGAGTGATGTCCGCCTTTAACGAAATCGGCATCCAGGTAATTCCGCTCAAGGGCCCGGTGCTGGCCGATTTGCATTACAACGAGCCGGGTTTGCGCGAGTTTGGCGACCTGGATTTTCTTGTTCGGCCAAGTGATCTGGAGCGATCATGGGAACTGATGGAGGCCCTCGGGTACCAGTCACCATACAAGAACGTCAATCTTCATGAGCGATATCATGTGGTCTTTGTCAATCAGAAATCCGGTGAGTTGCTCGAGCTGCACTGGCGCATCGCCGGACCACAGTTCGGAAAATATCGAACCGGCGAATTCCTTTGGGAAGTGTCAAAGGAAAAGGATTATCTAGGAAAGGTAAAAATAGTTTCGCCGTCTGTCGAGTCAACCATTCTTTACCTTGCCATCCATGCATACAAGCACAACTGGGGAAGATTACAATGGCTACTCGATTTTCCGGAGATATGTCGACCGGAGAACCAGATTGAGTGGGACCGCCTGGAAGCACTCGCGCGCGAGCAGGGCGCGTTGCAACCGCTGCAAGCGACGTTTCAGATATGTCGACACTTCTTTCCCCAGACCTCGGGACCGCCAGAAGGGCACGAGTTGACCAAGCAAGTGCTCGGGCGGCGCAGGCTGGAACGCATCCGCCGGATCCTGCTGACGACCGCTACGGATGCAGAGAGTCTCGCGGACTTCTACCGGTTCAGGGTTGCCCTTGCCGACTCCGCCAGGGACAAGCTGAGGCTCATCGTGCATAGCCTGAGGCCCACTGACCGCGATCACGACGTGCTCCGACTCCCCAGATGGATGGCACCCCTGGGCGTGCTATTTCGGCCTTTTCGGCTTGCGTGGCGCATGGTTGGCGGATATTCCCGTCAGATCGAAAAGAAGTCTCGCTGAGTGCAGGGAGCCCGCGAACCGAGTGAGCCCACGCTGACATACCACTACCACGCGTACGGCTTGAATATCGAGAGTGAGTTGGAACTCGATATCCTGCCGTTGGTAGATGCTGGCGATGAAAGCCCGGACATTCTCATTCACATCGACCCGACTGAAACTCATTTACATTCGGAGCGTCGGCCGGACGGTAGCCCGTGGATCAGCTGCGATCGTGAATCGGCAGTCATCGTCTTTCCGGGGATTGGTGTGATGCGCACATCGGGGGGCGCGAGAGTACAAATTCACGAGGAGCCGGGTGCCCGCCGTGACGTCATGGCGACAATGCTCGTGGGTGGCGTGTTTGGCTCGTGCATGTATCAACGTGGTGCGTTGGTTTTGCACGCCAGTGCTGTCAAAATCGGATCAAGCGTCATCGCGTTTACAGGTTTGAGCGGAGCTGGGAAGTCGACGCTTGCAGCGGCCTTGTTGGCACGGGGCCATGAACTGGTTACGGACGATGTGTTGGTCGTACGGGTTGGTGATGATGGCATCTGCACTGTGGTGCCCGCCTTCGCGGGACTCAAGATCAGCCCCGAAGCCTACACGGCCATGCAGGGGGCCCCAGGATTGGGGGACGCCTTCCAGCCATGCGGGCGCTCTAGGCATTGGCATCGCGTACCCCGGTTCGCGAGTCCGGATTGTCACTTTGGGGCGCTGGTTCACGTTACGGTAGATGAGTGTGCGCGCGAGCATAGGGTGGAAGCCATGCGGGAGGCAGATATTTTTCGTCTGCTGTTGGCGCAGAGCTTGCCAACACGCATCGGCTTCATTTCCGATGCGCTACACCTGTCTCAGGTTGCCCGGGTAGCTTCAAGTGTCTCGATTCTCAGGCTTGTTCGAACGGATGGTCTGGCGGGACTCAGTCGCTGCGCCGAATTGATCGAATGCCTTGCCGAGGGACTGGACAGGAGCCGTGGACATGAGCTTGACCCTAAGACTGTGCAGTCAGCTTGAAACCAGCCTGATAAGGACTATTGATGCTGGCCGATGACGCCATTATTCGCCAAGCCGCCGAGTGCCTGAGCTCTCGCAGCGGGAGCGACACGTACATGCTTGCTCCGGAGATGTCCACGTACTTCAGGCTCAACGCGATGGGTACACGAATCTGGGAATTGCTTGAGGATTCTCCTACCTTCGAGCGATTGTGCACCCAGTTGACCGACGAATTTGACGTCAGCCCGGAGCAATGTCGCGTTGACGCATCTGTATACATAGACCGACTCTGCGAGGTTGGTCTGGCAACACTGGAGCCCCGTTGAGCCAGCCAGTGGTAGCCGAAGGCCTGGGTGACTCTTCCCGGGCGGTACAACCAGCATTCTCATGGGCGCCGGAGCTCTTCGCGACAGTGTCCTGGACCCATGACACCGAGGCGGAAATGCAATGGCGCGAGACCGTGCGAGTCGTACTCGGCTTCGCGCCGCCGGCTCCCGTGCAGATCGGTGCGCTACGTGTGTGCGCTACGGGAAGACCTGCGGCCGGCCGGGGCGGTCGTGGTCACGAGGTCGCCATTGATTCATCTGCCGGGATCGTGGTTGCCTGCGATGCATGGCTGAACGACCGCGCGGGACTTCAGCGTCGACTGGGTCTGAGTGATTCCGGCCATCTCGGAAGCGCGCAGCTGCTGCTGCAGGCCTATAGACGATGGGCCGATGAGATGTTCGAGTTCATCGTCGGCGATTATGCCTTTCTGGTGGCGGATGCCCGCCGCAATCGCGTGATGCTCGGCCGTGACATCTTCGGAATTCGACCGCTCTACTATGTGGCGAACGACGACCGGGTGGCGGTGTCTACCAGCGCGACGCCCCTGTCGCGCCTGCCGTGGGTCGGGAGTCGGCTCGATGAACATCGTTTGTTGGCGCACTTCGCCCTGCTGGATGATGGGCGCTCGCGGAGCTTCTATGCGGGCGTTGAGAAACTCCCTGGAGAGCATGCGCTGATCGTTGGTCCCGGACTCCGTCGCAAGTGGATGCATTGGCAACCACAGGCGATCGATCGCTCGCGCAAACGCACTTTGCGGGAAGGGGCAGAGGAACTAGCTGCGAGCTTCGAGTCAGCGGTCGCAGACCAGTTGATCGGTCGTAACAACCCGGCTTCGATGCTGAGCGGGGGACTGGACTCTTCCGCGATCACTGTGGTCGCCAGAGACATGCTCGCCGGACAGAACCGTCCGCCAATGAAGGTTTTTTCCGGGGTATTTCCCGATCTGGCCCAAGACCATCCAAAAGCGGACGAGAGCCCCTGGATAAACAAGGTGGTGTCCACCGGTGGAATCGAGCCGGTGCGCGTGCCGATGGAAGGGGTCCGTCCGTGGGATGCTGCTGAATTGGATCTGGACGAGCCCAATGGTCACCCAAACTCGTATTTGATGACAGAGATTTTTTTCACCGCTGCCGCCCACGAGGTGGACCTGCTTTTCAGCGGACACGACGGCGACTCGGCAATCGGATACGGTCTGGGTCGATTCAAGGAGCTGTTTCTGTCGCTGAGCTGGCTTGAACTTTTGAAGCAGCTGCGGGCTTACGTCGCGATCGATCCCGAGCGCAGAAACCTTCGCAAGGCCTTCCGCGTGCTGGTATCACGCGAGACGATACCGATGTGGATGCAGCGCGCCTGGCGGATGGCCCGTGGCAGCGAAGCAACGGTGCAACTTCCCAGACTGGTGTCGCCGGAGTTCGCGAAGGCCGGCAATTATCAGGAACGCTTGCAGGTGTGCGCTCAGGAAGTTCGAGACTCACACCAGGTCAGACAGTCACTCAACAACAGTTACCTGGAGTATGGCTCGGAACTCCTGGCGAGAGTTGCCCGGTCACATGGAACTAGTTGCGCCATGCCATTTCTCGATCAAAGAGTCATTGCAGTTGCTTCCGCGCTGCCGGAGAGGCTGAAATGGGATAATGGGATCAACAGGCTTGTGATGCGGGAAGCGATGCGCGATCGACTGCCCGAGTCTGTGCGGTTGCGTAGCGGTAAACAGGATATTTCGGCCAACGTGCGGATGGCGATTCATGCGCGGGAGATCGGCTCTGCGCGCGAGCTTGTCGGAGATTCGGCCGATCTGTTGCGACCCTACTTGCGGGTTCACGAAGTTCTGGCCGTCATTGATGAGTTCATCAAGGCGCCGATGAGCGTTGGTACCAACGATTTCTATCTCATGTTTCAGGCTGTAAACCTGATCCGATGGCGGGTCCATCATGGCATCTGACCCAGCGACTGACGCCGGGCCTGGCGCAATGCTTACACTGGTCGGCCTGATTGCTTGCGGCCTCGCGCGGGGCTCTCTCGCGATCCGCCCTGGTGCGACGCTGGTGCGCGCGCTGCAGTGTCCCGGGGAGTTGCCGGCCCTGTCTGATGCGCAGCTGGTCACGGTGAAGCGCGTGCATCGGGCGATTCGGCGGGCAAGTCGATACGTGCTTGGGAGCAAGCGTCCCTGCCTGCCAGAGGCGGTCGCAACGCGGTGGTTGCTGACCCTGGTCGGCGTCCCTGCTCGGCTCAGGATCGGCACAAATGCAGACGGAAGCAGCTTCGCACATGCCTGGGTAGAGTGTGCCGACGGCCTTGTCGTTGGCAGCGCAGCGAGGTTGGCGGACAAAATGAGCGCCTTCAACTGGCGGGGAGGACCGACGTGACGTGGCACGAATCGCGGTGGTCGATTCCGAAGAAGGGGTCTGACAAACGCCAGGATCTTGTGGACAACTTAGGCCCGGTGGTATCCTGCTCGGGAGAACCGGACGGTTACGCAGCAAGGCCCGGTTGTTCATCTAACTCCAATTTAGGTTAATTGTATGAACGCGCAGGGGATGGTCATGAAAAAGTCTTGGGAATTGCCCGAAGTAGAAGTAATTGGCGGTGTCACTGAGTTGACTTCGGAAGGTACCAAGCCCAAGTCACCGACTGGTACAACGGACGATTTCGGCTTTCCGCGGTCCATCTAGTCAGTTCGCCGGGATCAAGCGCGGGAGTAAATGTCCTGCGCCTGTAGTGGAGGCCCGACCAGCTTTCGAGCGCAGTTTCAGCATCGTTAAGGTTCACAAGACCCGGCTCAATGTAGCCGGGTTTTTTTTGCGAGACAAATCTTGTTCATTCGTGCAATGGTTTCGACTTTTCTCTGGTTGAGCGCAGTCTTGGACTGGGCTTACAAGATAGCCGCGGCTATTTTGCAGGGGGCTGCTCTGGGCTTTGGTAACGACGCTTTTATTCAGCAAGTTGGAAGGCGTTGGTATTCGGCTCGCGATCAGTACTTCAATGAAAAGTACAACAAGTCCGGTCTATTCAACTGGGAAAAAACGATAGTAGAAAAATACTTCCAGCCTGGCCAAAGGATTTTTGTTTGGGCTGCTGGAGGAGGCAGAGAAATACTTGCCCTGTCAGACGCAGGAATGATGGTAGATGGTTGCGAGTATATTCCTTCCCTGGTTGAAACAGCGAACTCGCTTTTGACGGAGGCGGGGTCGGCTTCCAGAGTCGTTGTTGGAGATATCGACGATCTGCCGGCGAACCTCGGGAAATTCGATCATGTCATACTTGGTTGGGGCGGATATACTCACGTGATTACCCGTGAGCGCCGTATAAGGCTTCTCAAGGATGTTGCGGGAATACTTGTTCCGTCGGGAACGCTAACGCTCTCTTTCTGGACCCGCGCCGGGTTGGATCAGCGATTTCATGCAATTGCGCGCGTGGCAAATGTCTTCCGCAAGTTGCTGGGTCGAGAAAGCGTGGAAGTCGGGGATACGATGATGCCCCTGTTCGGACACTGTTTTTCACGGCGAGAGGTTGAGGCAGAGCTTGCGGGCGCGGGGCTTGAGTTGAAGATCTGCCATGAAATTCCCTACGGGCATGTTGTCGCGATGTTTCCAGGAAACTCTGATGACAGAGTGGTAGGTCAACAGTCAATCGAAGTGCCTAGCTGAAATGCGTAATTTCCTGGTATTCGGGGTGGCCGTTTTTGTCGCAGCCCTACTTTGCGAACTGATGGTCAGGTGGGTCTCTCCCCAGGATCTCAGTGGGACCTGGCGAGTCGAAACGGCAGAAGGCTTGCGGCTTAACCGTTCCGAAGGTTCCGCGATGCACGTCCAGGGAGGTCTGGGCGTAAAGTACCAATTCGAGGCGCCCCATCTTCGACGACTGCAGTCAGATGGATCCCCCTCAACAGGTGCGATTAGAGTGCTTGTGTTAGGTGACTCGTTCTCGTTCGGTTGGCTGGTCGAAGTTGAGGAGAGCTTTGTTGGGCGCTGGCAAGCACTGGCTGATCAAGCTTTCGGCGCAGGGTGCATATGTTTTCTGAATGCTGCGAGTGGGGGTTGGGGGACCGCGGACCAACTTGCCTACCTGGACGAGTTCGGCGCCGATGTGGTGCCCCACGTTGTTCTTTCAGTTCTTAACCGGTACGACGTCGACCGTTCGCTGCGATCGCGTTTGTATGACGTGGCAGGTGACATCCCCGTTCGTACGCGTGGTGATCGGCGTTCTGTAGCCAAGCGGTTGGTGAACGCGCTTCCGGGATACCAGTGGGCATTGGAGCACTCGCATCTGGTGCAGTTCATGCGCAGAGCGGCGGTCCATCGTGGTGACGCTGTGCAATCGGAGCCGGTACCGGGGGACTTCGAACCGTCGGACCACGACGCGGAGCTTCGGGCGGCCGGGGAGCGCGTCGGCCGTATGTACTACGATGCGTTGTTGGAACTGGCGCGCGAGTTCGGGGCAGAATTCTTCGTCCTGTCCACGGGCTGGCCATATGCGGCCGAAGCGACATCTGGGTTTCAAGAGGGAACGGTTGCGTGGTTCGGTGACCGTGGTGTGCCCTATGTGGACCTGACTGGTCCGGTTCAGGATTCTGTTGCTGAGGATCTGGACGCATTCACCATCGAGAATGATTCACACCCTACTCCAGAAGGGCATCGGGTCATTGCCCAGAACGGATGGCCGTTTCTGTTTGGCGAGTTGGCGGGCGTGGTCGCGTCATTCGGCGATGAGCGTTGTCGACTTGCTACGGCTGAGGATTTGCTGAGCCGTCGGACTGCGGAAGTCGACTGAGTGCGGAATGTGACGAGTCAGTGGTTTCGCCTGTTCCAGACTCTGAGACATCTGAAATGGGTCCAATTCTATGGACGCATCTGGTTCCGCTTCTACCGGCCGCAACCGCGCACGGGTTTGGCACCAGGCTTGCGCATGGCACCGAAGCGCTTTGTTGCGGTTGCGCCGCGGCGCGCTTCGCTGGTGGGACCGGGGCAGCTGCAGTTGCTGAACGAGGATGTTTCGATCGTCGCACCGGCCGACTGGCAGGCACCGGATCGTTCGGATCTGCTCCGTTACAACCTGCATTACTTCGGTGATCTGAATGCGCTCGATGCGTGCTCACGGCGGGCGTGGCAGCTGGCGTTGATCGAGCGCTGGATTGCCGGTAATCCGCCGGCGGTGGGGGTGGGTTGGGCGCCTTATCCGACCTCGTTGCGGATCGTGAACTGGATCAAGGGGGCGCTGGCCGGTCTGGCGCTGCCGGAATCGGCACGGCAGAGTCTGGCGGTGCAGGCGCGGCAGCTGGAGCGGCGGCTGGAGTGGCATCTGTTGGGCAACCATCTGTTTGCGAATGCCAAGGCGCTGGTGTTCGCGGGCTGCTGGTTCGAAGGTGACGAGGCGGCGCGCTGGCGGGCGAAGGGCCTGCGGATCATCGGTCGGGAGTTGCCGGAGCAGGTGCTGGCCGATGGTGGACAGTTCGAGCGCTCGCCGATGTATCACGCGCTGGCCTTGGAGGATCTGCTCGATCTGATCAATCTTGCCGGGGTCTATCCCGATTGCCTCGACGCGGCTCGAGTAGCGCAGTGGCGGGATGTGGCGGCGCGGATGTGGCGCTGGTTGACGGTGATGTGCCATCCCGATGGGGAGATCGCGTTCTTCAACGATGCGGCGCTTGTTGTGGCGCCGGCTCCGGCTGAGCTGTACGAGTACGCGCGTCGGCTTGGGATAGAGGAGCCTGCTGCGCTGCTGGATCTTGAGCACCTGATTCCTTCCGGCTATTTGCGGTTGGAAATGGGGCCGGCGCTGTTGTTGATCGATGCGGCACCGATCGGGCCGGACTATTTGCCGGGTCATGCGCATGCCGACACGTTGAGCTTCGAATTGTCGCTACACGGCGAGCGCGTGCTGGTCAATTCGGGCATTGATCGCTACGGCACCGATGCCGAGCGGGTGCGCCAACGTGCCACCGCGGCGCACAACTGCGTGGTGGTTGATGGCGAGGATTCGTCCGAGGTCTGGAGCGGTTTTCGGGTGGCGCGGCGGGCCTATCCGTTTGGTTTGACGGTGGAGCGGCGCGAGGACGAGATCGTGGTCGAGTGCGCGCACGATGGGTATCGACGCTTGCCTGGTCGGGTGGTGCATCGGCGGCAGTGGCGCTTGCGGGTGGATGGGCTGCACATGGTGGATCGGATTGAGGGGGACTGTGCCTTGGCGGTGGCGCATTTCCATCTGCATCCGTCGGTGTCGGTTGAGCCTGGCGAGGGCTTGCGGTCTGGCGAGATGCGGGTGGGTGATGGGGCGTTGTTGTCTTGGGAAGTGCATGGTGGGCGGGGACGTGTTGTTTCGTCTGAGCATCGGCCTGAGTTTGGCGTGAGT
>JBGTIE010000170.1:0-3523 GCA_041745855.1 Lysobacterales bacterium
GCGCCGTTGTGGCGCGCGCTGGGGCGTGGGCTGGGCTGGCTGTTGTATGGGCTGTTGTGGCCGCGGCGGCGGGTGGCGCGGCGCAATCTGGAATTGTGTTTTCCGCAGCTCGACCAGGCCAGTCGCGAGGCGCTGCTGCGCGGCTGCTTCGTTTCGGTGGGCCTGGGCGTGTTCGAGTTTGGCAAGGCCTGGTGGGGAAGCATCGACGATGTGCGGGCGCGCAGCCGCATCGACGGCTTGCAGCCGGTGCAGGAGCTGCTCGCGGCCGGTCGGCCGGTGATCCTGCTGTCTGGTCATTTCCTGACCCTGGAGATCTGCGGTCGACTGCTGTGTGATCACCTGCCGGCGGCCGGCATGTACCGCCCGCACGAGGGCCGTGCCTTCGAGTGGGCGGTCAAGGCCGGTCGGCTGCGCTACGCCAGCGCGATGTACACCAATGTCGAAGTAAGGCCGGCGGTGCGCCACCTGAAAGCGGGCGGCCTGCTCTGGTACGCACCGGACCATGCCTACAGGCGCGGCGATCAGGTCCAGGCGCCGTTTTTCGGGAATACGGTGCCGACGCTGAGTGCGACGCACCAGTTCGCCCGCCTGACCGGCGCGGCGGTGGTGCCCTTCTTTCACCGCCGCAACGAGCGCGGCGGCTACGATCTGCGACTGGGGGAGCCACTGATTGACTTTCCCAGCCACGATCCGGTCGTGGACGCCACCCGCATCAATGGGCTGATCGAGCAGATGATCAGCGAAGCGCCGGCCGAGTACCTGTGGTTGCACAAGCGCTTCAAGCGCAAGGGTGGCGAGCGACAGGGTGCAGTGCAGGCCGACCCCTACCACTGATCGTTCGTAGACATCGCTGAGGTGGCTCTCGAGTTCGAAGGCGCCCACATCACCGCCAGTGAGCTCACCTCGGGGTCGGGGTCGAAATCGGTCGTACTCGTACTCAGCATCGCGGTACTCGTACTCGTACTCGAAGCCATCACGCTGCTTTCGAGTACGAGTACGAGTACGAGTACGAGCAGCATGGTCGGCGATAACCGATGTCGCCGCAAATGACCTCACCCAACACCAGTCCGAATCGCAGTCCGAATCGCACCCGGCAGTGTTTGCATGGGTGTCGCGGCTTTGCATCTGTGCGAGCATTCCCGCCCATGGGATCCGATCCGCATTTGCGCTACCCACTGCGCGCCTGGCTATGGCCGGTGCTGCTGCTGTACCTGCTGGCCGTGGGCGGCTTCCTGCTGGTCTACGCCATTGATCACCTGGAGGCCGGCGGTGCTTTCCACTGGCACGCGGCCTGGACGCGCTTTCTCGGTCTGAGCGCCGATCATCTGGGCGATGCGATCAGCCAGCTGGCGCCGGTGCTGGTGGCGATGCTGGGCATTGTCGTGACCGTGGTTGCGATCATCGTGCAACTGGTCGCCGCGCGTTACAGCGGCGTCACCCGAATGTTCCTGCAGGATCCGGTCAACCGGCTGGTGCTCGCCTACTATGTCGTCGCGAGTGTATACGGGGTCTGGCTCAGCGTCAGTCTGCAGGCCGATTTCGTGCCGCGCACCACGCTGCTACTGGGTCTGCTCGGGGCCTCGCTGGGTGTGCTGCTGATGTTGCCGTACTTCGCCTACGTGTTCTGGTTCCTCGAACCGACCCGGCTGGTTTCGCGGATCGGGCGCAGCGCGAGCCGGGCTATCCGGCATGCAGCCGGCAAGCAGGCGCCGGCGCAGCTGGACCAGTTGCAGCGCACGGTACTCGGCGCGCTGGCCGAGTTGTACGACATCGCCAGCCATTCGATCTCGGCCAAGGACAAGATCATCGCCTCCTGCGCGGTCGATGCCTGCAAGGATCTGCTTTGCGATTATCTGGAACTCAAGCCCCGCCTGCCCTCTGACTGGTTCAGCATCGGTCCCGGGATCGCCGGCAATCCCGACTTCGTCGCGATGGATCCAGAATCGCTGGCCGATCTGGAAACGCGGCGCAGCTGGCTGGAGTGGCAGGTTTTGCGACAGTATCTGGGTATCCATAGCGACGCGCTGGCCCACATGCCGGACATCGGCTACCTGATCGCGATCGATACCCGGTATGTGGCGATGGCAGCGGTGGATGCGGAAGAAAAGGAAGTGGTCGACCTGTGTCTGCGCTATCTGAACTCCTTCCTGCGCGCCACTCTTAACGCGCGCAAGGTTCGCAGCGCCTACAACCTGCTGAACCAGTACCGGCTGCTGATTGATGGGCTGCTGCAACGCGGCCAGGTCAAATCCGCGCTGGCTGGTGTGCGTCACATGAGCTACTACGGCCACATCGGCTACGACCTTGACCTGAATTTCGTCACCGCGACGGTCGCCTTCGATCTGTCCGCGCTATGCCAGAGCGCGCACGAGCGCAACCTGCCCGTACAGGACCAGATCCTGGCGCACTTTCTGGAGTTGGACCGACCGCTGCGCGGCGAGCAGCAGGAACAGGCGCTGCTCGCCGTGCGCAAGGCCCAGGCCAAGCTGGCCGCCTACTACCTCAGCGCTTCGGATCCGGACCGGGCCGAAGCGATCGCCCGCGACATGAAAGATGAGCCGGTCGATCGCCTGCAGGTCATCGAAGCCGATCTGGCGAAGATCGATCGCAAGGACTTCTGGGAGATCATCGATCGCGGCCGCAATTTCGAATACCTGCCCGAAGCCCACCGTGCGCGCCTTCCGGCGTTCTTCGCGGCTGTCGCCCGGGCCAAGGCGGCAGCTTAGACGGGGAGTGCGGCGCAATCTGTTGCAACGCGGCTCCCACTGCCAGGCTCGGGAGTCGGGAGTCGGGAGTCGGGAGTCGGGAGTCGGGAGTGCGCAGCCACTTGGTTGTGCACCCCGCGCGCCCAGCCGGGCTATTGCCGGACGGTGGTGTTCGGATTTGCCAGCGCAGTGCTAATAGTTGCGATCCAAGTCGTTGATCAGCAAGCCTGTTGGGGGTGGCACGCGGCGTGCATTGTCCCGCCCTGATTGAATTTGCTGGGAATCGGACAATGCAGGCGTTCTGGTTCGAACTGCGTGCCGCGCTGCGCACGCTGCTGGGGCAGCCGTGGTTTTCGGCGTTGGTGGTGATGGTGCTGGCCGGTGGTCTGGCTTGCGTGCTGTTCATGCTGGCGGTGATCAACGGGCTGGCCTGGCGACCGCTGCCCTTTCCCAATGCCGATCAGATCCAGGTGGTCGGATTGCGCGATGCCGGCAACCCGCATTCCGATGCCGACAGCATGATCGACCTGGAGTATCTGGAAGCCGAACGCCGGCTCGGCGAGTTGGGCCGGATCGCCGGCTACAACACTGGAACCGTCAATCTGAGCGAGGAACGACGGGCCGAGCGCTACAGCGGCGGCTTCGTCACGACCGGCTTCTTCAGCGTCCTTGGCGTGCCGTTGCAATTGGGCAGCGGCTTTCGCGCCGAAGACTCGCGCCCCGGCGCGGCCTTGAAGGTGGTGATCTCGGATCGGCTCTGGCAGAGCCGCTATCTGCGCGACCCGCAGATCCTCGGCCGGGCGATCCGCGCCAACGGG
>JBGTIE010000171.1:0-7516 GCA_041745855.1 Lysobacterales bacterium
TGACCAGCGCGGTCGGCTGCAGGGTGATGTCGCCGCTACCGCGCAGGTAGCTGCCGGCCAACCGCCGCAGCTCGTCGTAGACCCGTTCCACCACGGCATCGCGGGCGCGCTCGTCGCCGCGTCCCCAGCGTGCCAGCAGTCCGGTCAACTCACTGTCGTGCGACTCGGTCATCCGCGGCTCCCCTTTGCCTTGAATGATACCCCGCGCGGTCATTGCCGACTTGGCCCAACCAGACACGGGGCTGAGGGCTGAGGGTGTACGGCCGGGCTGAGGGGTCAGGAAAAGCAGGCAACATCGAGGTCGCCGGTTTTGATGCGCAAATTAGCGCACCGACTTGGGGCGACCTGTACTCCTACAGCTCCCTTGATGCGCTGTCGTCCTCAGTGACTTCCGTTGCAACGCTAGTGCGGCTCTTGCGCTGCAGGCCCTTGTCGCTGTCGCCCCTGTCTATCTGATCAATCTGACCTCTACCCCGACCGCCAGTTCAGTCCAGGCCCTGTCGGCGGTGATAACCGGCAGGCCTTCGCTCTGGGCCAGCGCCAGACAGGCCCGGTCGCCCAGCGACAGCCCGAGGTCTGTCGACACCGACCTCAGGTGAGCGGCGCGTTCGGCAAGGCTGGCGTCAAAGGCGACTACCCGCAGCCCCAAGGCGCTTAGCTCGGCGTGCAAGCCATCTGCGGGTACGCCCCACTGCAGAGTCTTTTGCAGCACCTCGGACCAGTTGACGCTGCAGAGCAAGCCGCCATCAAGCGCTGGGCCCACGCTGTCAGACCCCGGTTCGCTACCCAGCCAGGCGAGCAGGGCGGATGAATCGATCACCACGTTCACTGAGGCTATTCAGCCCGTGACTCGCGCTGCCGATCTGCCAGCAGTGCGCCCGACAGGCTTCGTGCGGCTGCCGCCGGCGCGTAGCGCGCACGCAGACGGCGCTCTATGGTGTCGCGGCGTTCGAGTACCAGCGAGCCATCGACGATACGCGCAACCAGTTCATCACCCTGCACCAGCCCCAGCGCCTTGCGCAGGACCGCAGGCAGAACCACCCGCCCTTGTGCGCCGATGCGCAGGTGTTCCATCAGCTCAGGTTCTGCCACAGTTATCTCCAACGTGCCACGACATTGTGATCATGCCAGAAACGGATGATGGATCGTAGCGATGATGCCGAACAACGCTGTAGCGATGCCCAACTCGTACTCGAAAGCAGCGTGATGGCTTCGAGTACGAGTACGACCCCATTGCTCCGAACCGGCGCGGAAACATCAGTTTGACTCGCACCCCTAACAACGTCCGCACACCCCCGCGCCACGCGCGCTGCGCTATCGTTGCTGGTCACCGACCATGAGGATCCGCCATGAGCCGACTCATTTCCGTACTGCTGCTTGGTCTGCTGACTGCACCGGCCCTTGCCGCGTCCATGCCGTTCGAACAGGGCCGCGTGCTGGCCGGTGCCGACGGCTACGCGGTGCTGCCGCCACGCGAGCGGATCGAACCGGAGAACAGGATGCTGCAGGACCGCCTTGACAGCCTGTTGCCGGGCCTGATGGAGGAGGCCGGAATCGATCTGTGGTTGGTGATCGCGCGCGAATACAACGAAGATCCGGTCTACTTCAGCCTGGTGCCGCAACCGAGCTTCGCCGCCCGCCGCACCACGATGCTGGTCTTTCACCGCAAGGCAGATGGCACTGTCGATCGACTCTCGGTCAACCGCTACCCACTCGGCGGTCCCTACCAGAGCGGCTGGTCGGGTGGCGATCTGGACGCACAATGGAAGGCGCTGGGGGAACTGGTTGCCGAACGCGACCCGGCCCGCATCGGGATCAATGTTTCAAAGGGATGGGCGGTGGCCGACGGGCTCAGCCATGGCTTGCGCGAGCAACTGATGGCCGCGCTGCCTGCGAGCCTGCACGAGCGCGTGGTGTCGGCAGAAGCGCTGGCGGTGCGCTGGCTGGAGACCCGCAGCCAGGCCGAACTGGAGGTCTATCCCCATATTGTTTCGCTCGCTCGTGGCGTGATCGCGGAGGGCTTCTCATCGCGCGTCATCACCCCCGGCGTGACGCACACCGACGATGTGGCCTGGTTTCTGCGCCAACGCTTCGAGGCGCTCGGTCTGCAGATCTGGTTCATGCCCTACGTCAACCTGCAGCGCCCGGGTGCCGAATGCACCGACCAGACACCCTTCTGCGGCATCAGCGGGGTGATCCAGCGTGGCGATGTACTGCATACCGATGTTGGCATCTGCTATCTCAAGCTGTGCACCGACACCCAGGAGATGGGCTATGTGCTGCGGCTGGGTGAAGACGCCGCACCGGCCGGGCTGCAAGCGCTGCTGGCCGCCGGCAACCGCTGGCAAGACCTGCTGACCACCCAGTTCAAGCGCGGCCGCAGCGGTAACGCGATCCTGGCCGCCACCCGCCAGGCCGCCGAGCGCGAGAGTCTGGTCAGCAGCACCTATACCCACCCGATCGGATTCTTCGGCCATGCGCCGGGCCCAACCATCGGCATGTGGGACAACCAGGGTCCTACGCCCATACAGGGTGAGTGGCCGCTACACGACCACACAGCCTATGCCATCGAAGGCAACGTCACCGGCAAGGTCGCCGAGTGGGACGGCCACTGGGTGCAGGTCAAGCTGGAACAGAGCGCGGTATTCGACGGCGAGCGGGTGATCTATCTGGCTGGCCGCCAGACGAGTTGGCATCTGGTTCGCTGAGCGATCCATCGTGCAAGGCGTAGTTCGCGCGTCATCTGCTGATCAGCACGAGATGGGGCGCATCAAGCGGGCCGATCTCGCAACTCTGCCCCAGCATTGCACCCATACGGGAGCGGTCGATTGTTGACTTACTATGTAAGTCGCCATACGATGATCGTTCGTTTCGTCTGGGGTTCAGCATGTCCACACTCCTAGTCTCCTCTAAAGGCCAGATCGTGTTGCCGGCTGCATTGCGGCGCCGTCTTGGGATGGGTGCTGGGGCCAGGCTCGAGGTGCTTGAAGAAGCGGACGGGCTCAAGCTGCGTGTGGTGCGCGCGGTTGCAACCGCAGACATGGCCGGGATGGCCGGCATGGTCAAGGCACCCTCGCGCGGCGTCGCGCGCCGCCTGGAGGATTTCGACCCCGCTTCGCTGCTGACCCAGTCGCGACGAGGCAAACGATGAAGGCCCTGGATACCAACGTCCTGGCGCGGTTCTTCATCGATGACCCCGACGATGCACAGGCCACCAAACAGCGACCCGCAGCCATCGCAGCGCTTGCCGAACGTTCATTCGTCTCGGTGACGGTCCTGCTGGAACTGGAATGGGTCATGCGTGGGTTCTACCGACTTCCGGACGCAGACATCTCCCGCGTGTTGCGCGCGCTGGCCAGCATCGAGCACATAACGCTCGAAGATCGCAACGCGGTGCTGCTGGCGGTCGATGCCTTCGACCAGGGTCTGGATTTTTCGGATGCACTGCACCTGGCGCGCAGTTCACGATCTTCCGGCTTCGCGACCTTCGATCAGGGTCTGGCGAAGCGGGCAAAGGGTCTTGCGCTGAAGCCGCCGGTGGAACTGCTGATCTGAAACATCCGGGCTAGAGATCGAAAATATTCACCGTACCCGCTGTTCGACCAGTCTGGCGGCGTCGTATTCTTGGCGCGCCCGATTGCGGGTTCCCTGGGGGTCATGCGTCATGTCGAGCTTTCGTCGTTCCTGCAGTTTCGTGCGTTCCAGCAGCCTGCTCGCGCTGTCCAGCCTGGCCCTGCTCGGCTTGAGTAGCCAGGCATCGGCCCAGGACCTGGTGTTCAACCTGATCAATCAGTCCAGTTACGACGTCATCGAGTTCTACGCCTCGCCCTACAACGTCGATAGCTGGGAAGAGGACATCCTCGGCTCGGACATCCTGGAGTCGGGCTACTCGATCCGGATCACGATTGCCGACGCCCGCAGCCAGTGCGAGTACGACCTGCGCTTCGTCTTCGACGATGGCGACGTGATCGAGCGCTCCGGCGTGGATCTTTGCAAGACGCGCAAGTACACATTGACCGATTGATCGGGTTGCTCTTCGTACGCCGTTGTGACCGATCGGTACGCTCTTCGTAGATCCTATGACTGGGAGGGTCGCCGACATACTCTTTTCTTCCCACACAACTAGGAGAGCAGAGATGTCGACGACCCAGATTCAATTGTGCCTGATGGTGGCGGTGGCGGTGGAGATTTCGGGGGCCAAATGGCTGGTGGGCTCGACCGCGGGCGGCAAGTTCCGGACCAAGGCGTTGATGCACCATCCAAGAGCGTTGCGTTCTGGTTTGCGTCGAACGCCATGCGTAGTCGCCAGGCTCACCTGGGAGCGCCGGCATCTTGCCGGCTCTTTTCCTTGTTGCGAAGCGTGGGGCCATGGGCTTGCGTTGGTCGCCAGTCGAAGACATGAGGTGCGCGCTTCGCACGGCCCAACAGAGCCGGCAGGATGCCAGCGCTCCCAGGTGGGGCTCGGCGCTCATGTAAACACTACGGCATTCTTCGGCCTTTTCGCACCATGCGAGAGCGTTGCGTTCTGGCTCGCGTCTGACGCCATGCGTAGTCGCCACGCTCACTGGATGGCGCGCTAGCCGGCACGATCGTCTACAACGACGTCGGCACCCCGCTGACCAGCTGGAGCTACATCTACAACAACCGCCGACAGCTCGAGAGCGAAACCCTCTCGGTGGCCGGCCGCAGTTATGTCATCAACCACCACTACGATCGCTACGGGTCACGCAGCCAGCTGATCTACCCCGACGGCACGCAACTCAGCTATGCACCCAACCGACTCGGCCAGCCCACAGCCGTTGGTGCGCTCGCGGACGACGTCAAGTACCAGCCCAGCGGCGCAGTCTGGTCTTTCGACTATGGCAATGACGTCAGCTATCTCGCCACGCCGAACGAGCGCCAGTTGCCAGGCACCGTGCAGATCAGCCACGGCATCCTTAATGATGCCTACACTTGGGATCAGGTCGGCAATCTGCTCGGTGTGGCCGACAACCGCTCGCCGCTGACCAGCGCGAGCCGCACGCGAGGCTTTCTCTACGACCACGCCAATCGGCTGAAGGATGCGACCTACGCCGCGCCGGAGCTGGGGCCGTACAGCTTTGTCTACGACATCCACGACAACATCGAGTTGGCCACGCGCCCGGCAAGCCTGGGCGGCAATCGGCATTACGAGTACGACAGCACCACCCGCCGCCTGACCCGGCTGCGCAACAGCAGCTTCCAGACCCAGATCGCCTACCTCTACGACGCCCAGGGCAACGCCACCCTGCGCGACCCTTCCGGTCTGGGCATGGACGCCTACACCTATCACTACGATCGCGCCAACCGCCTGATCGAAGTGCGCGACCCGCTCGATCAAACAAAGGTCGAGGCCAGCTACCTCTACGACGGCCACGCCCGCCGCGTGCAGATCACGGAAGACGGCGAATTGCGCACTCAGCTGTACAACTAGGCCGGCCAGTACCTGTTCGAAGAGCCCGACCTGATCACCGACGCCAGCTTCACCGTGGGTCAGAGCAAGCCAGGCAAGCCCAGCACCCGCTACCAGTACCTGGGCAACATGCTGATCGCAAAGAGCAGCGGCACCCAGACCACGTACCTGCACACCGACCACCTCGGCAGCCCGATCGCCGAGAGCAGTGTGGGTCCGACCGTGGAGGTCACCCACCTGCCGCTGCACGAACCGTATGGCGCGCCGAGCAACGGCACCTATCTGGATGGGCCTGGGTACACCGGGCATGTGGTGGATGGGTTGACGGGGCTGAGCTACATGCAGGCGCGGTATTATGATCCGGTCGCGGGTAGGTTTTTGGGGGTGGATCCGGTACATGTGGACCTTGGTAGTAGAGGGAATTTTGGGCGGTATGCGTATGCGAATAACAACCCTTATGGGTTTGTGGATCCGGATGGGCGGCTTGCTGGGAAGATTGTCAAGTTTGTAGTTAAAGGCGGTGACGTGGCAGCAACCTTTGCAGGGGCTGTCGAAGACTACAACACTCTTTCAGATCCCAATTCGACTTTCGGCGAACGTGTTGTTGCTGGAATCTCGCTGGCGTCGGAGATCCTGCCCGTCAGTATCGGTGATGCAAAGGACGTAGTTTCCGGAATAAGAAACGGGTCCAAAGTCGATGCGTCCAAAGTCGACACTCTCGAGCCTGGGCCGTTCGCAACTGAATCAATACCCGCGAGAGGGCCCGGTCGAGACTTTACACCTGATGAGCGAGCGGAGATAAATAGAATTGGAAAGGAAAGTGGCTGTCATACATGCGGTAGTACCGACCCGGGGACTGCAAGTGGAAACTTCATTCCGGATCACAATCCAGCTAATGCGCTCAATGATGGCGGACCACAGGTATTGCGTCCCCACTGCAAGAATTGTAGCGGTCGACAGGCTGGCCAAGTGACGCAAGAGAAAAGAAGGCGGAACAATGAATGATATGCAGCAACGGTGCTGTCACCACTACGGCGCGGAATACTCCCCGGCTGAATCAGAGCAGTTGGTTGTCATATCGGAAGGAGTATATGAAGGGATGCCGGTGCAGGGCATTCGGTATCCTTCCCCGAAGCACATGAGTGGATGGTGGCTGACCACTGATATTTATGATGGAGACGTAAATTCTCTCAAAACCGTTCACTATCACCATGTTGCTGAGAAGCGGCCTGAGATAGCGGTTTACATGGCGCTGCCGTTTGGGTACCGATTCCATCTCGGCGGCGCCGACAACCATGTATGGTTCGATCCAGAAATAATTCGCGATACAAAATAGAGCCGAGAACCGGGGAGTAGTTAAGAGAACCGGGGACACACGGAAGCGCCAGGCTAACTGGCAGAACCTTGGAGGGGCAGTTCCTCTACCCGGTAAGAAAGAACCGGGGACACATGGATTTTCCCGAGCCATCTTCGAGGACCGGCAAGCACCGGCGCGTTTGAGTGGTAAGGGCTGTGAGTTGGGGGTTTTTGGCGGTCTACAGGCAGCGGAGGGGCGTGATTAGCTACCCGTGGACCAGAACCGGGGACACATGGATTTTCCCGAGCCATCTTCGAGGACCGGCGCGTTTAGGCGGAATGCGCTGTGAGGTGGAGGTTTCTCGCAGTTTGCAGGGCTGCGGTGGCGTGGTTCGGTCGCGTTCCGTCGATCTGGCATCAGTTTCCGCGAATTTCCGCCACGCCTGCCCGCCAACCTATTGGCTGGCGGGGCTTTCGAGGGGTTCCCGGGCCAGTCAGCCCGGTCTCGATCTCATCTTGCAGAGCTTGGAGGGGAACCGGGGGGGAACCGGGGGGGGAACCGGGGACACATGGATTTTCGGGTGGAACCGGGGACACATCGATTTTGCCGAGTCATCTTCCGAGTGGGCAGAACCGGGGACATGGGCAGAACCGGGGACACATGGATTTTCCCGAGCGATCTTCGAGGACCGGCGCGTTTGAGCGGTATGCGCTATGAAGACGGGGATTTCTGGCGAGTTGAGGGCCGCGATGGCGTGGTTCGGTCGGGTTTCGTCGATCTGGCGTCAG
>JBGTIE010000172.1:0-3166 GCA_041745855.1 Lysobacterales bacterium
GTCACCTTCAGCGGCGAAGCCACCGGCATCGCCAACCAGCGCGACAACGCCCGCACCGCCAACAATGTCGCTCCGATCGTCGCCGCCTTCCGAGCCACCGCGGACGGCGTGTTTGCTGATGGCTTCGAGTGAGGTAGTCAGAACATACGAGTCAAGGTGATGTTTCGGACAGCCTCTGTGGATTCCAGGGCCCAGGGCTCAGGGCCCAGAACGTCAAAAGCCACCTCGACCGTTTGCTGTCGTACTCACCTCCGAGTGGACTCCTGACTTCACGCCACTGAACCTCGCTGCTTGCATCAGTTTGAATCGCACCCGGCTTGGGGGGCCACCCCCACCCGCCCCATCGTGGGATAATCACCGGCCTTGCCCCCGTGAGCTCCGCATGAGCCAGCGTCATATCCTGGTCACGACCGCCCTGCCCTACGCCAACGGTCCGCTGCACTTTGGTCATCTGACCGAGCAGATCCAGGCCGATGTGTGGGTGCGGGCGATGCGTCTGGCCGGGCACACGGTGCGCTTTGTCTGTGCCGACGACACCCACGGCACGCCGATCATGCTCAAGGCCGAAGCCGAGAACCTGACTCCGGAGCAGCTGATCAGCCAGGTCGAAACCGAACACCGCGCCGCGATCGACGGTTTCGGTATCAGCTTCGATCATTACTCCAGCACCCACAGCGCGGTCTGCCAGGCGCTGGTCGAGCGGATCTACAAGCAGCTCAAGCTGCGTGGCCACATCAGCACGCGCGAGGTCGAGCAGTATTTCGACCCGGAACGACAGATGTTCCTGCCCGACCGCTACATCAAGGGCAGCTGCCCGAAGTGCGCGGCCAGGGACCAGTATGGCGATGGCTGCGAGGTCTGCGGCAGCACCTACTCCCCGACTGATCTGGTCGATCCCTATTCGGTCGTTTCCGGCGCGCGTCCGGTACGGCGCAGCTCGGAGCATTACTTCTTCAAGCTGGGTGATTTCGAGCCCATGCTGAAGGACTGGATCCGCTCGGGCCGACTGCAATCGGAGGTGTCCAACAAGCTCGACGAGTGGTTCACCGCCGGCCTGAAGGACTGGGACATCTCGCGCGACGCGCCCTATTTCGGCTTCGAGATTCCATCCGCCAAGGGCAAGTATTTCTACGTCTGGCTGGACGCGCCGATCGGCTATCTGGGCGCGCTGCAGGAACTGGCCGAGCGCGAGGGGCTGGATTTCGAGAGCTGGCTGGCACCGGACAGCGAGGCCGAACTGGTCCATTTCATCGGCAAGGACATCCTCTATTTCCACACCCTGTTCTGGCCCGCAGTGCTGCACGGTGCTGGTATGCGCACACCGACGATGGTTCACGCGCATGGATTCCTTACCGTCGACGGCCAGAAGATGAGCAAATCCCGCGGGACCTTCATCACAGCGGCGAGTTATCTTGAGCGCTTCGCGCCGGACTATCTGCGCTACTACCTGGCCGCCAAGCTGGGGCCCTCGCTCAGTGATCTGGACCTGAACCTGGCCGAGCTGGCAACCAAGGTCAACGCCGATCTGGTCGGCAAGGTGGTCAATCTTGCCAGCCGCTGCGCCGGATTCATCGAAAAGCGCTTTGACGGCCGACTCGCGACGGCGCTGCCCGATGCCGAGTTGTATGGCCGCTTCAGCGCGGCAGTCGATGAGGTGCATGGCAGCTTTGAGGCTCGTGACGCAGCGCGGGCGATCCGCCAGATCATGGCGCTGGCGGACGAGGCCAACCGCTACATCGACGAGCACAAGCCGTGGGTGCTGGCGAAGGACCCGTCGTTCGAGGTCGAGTTGCATGGCGTCTGCACCCAGGGGCTAAACCTGTTTCGCGTGCTGATCGGCCTGCTCAAGCCGGTGATTCCCTTCACTGCCGAGCGCGCCGAACGCTTTTTGCGAGCGCCGCTGAACGCCTTCGCGCAACTCGCCGAACCGCTGCTCGACCATTCCATCGGGCCCTTCGAAGCGTTGCTGATCCGACTCGACGGCAAGGACACCCAGGCTCTGGTCGCTCCCGAACCAGTGCGTCAGGAAGCTGGCAGCGTGCTGGCGCGGCAGGACACGCGCGCAGTCGCCCCTGCGCCCGTCGAAGCTCAGCCCGCAGCCAAAGCCATCAAGGAGGAGAGCCCGGTGATCGGCATCGACGATTTCAACAAGGTCGACCTGCGCATCGCGCGCATCGTCGAGGCCGAGGGCGTCGAAGGGGCGGACAAGCTGCTGCGGCTGCTGCTGGATATCGGCGACGAGCAGCGGCAGGTCTTCGCCGGGATCAAAAGCGCTTACGACCCGGCAACACTGGTCGGCCGGCTGACCGTGATGGTCGCCAACCTCGCCCCGCGCAAGATGCGCTTCGGCCTGTCCGAAGGCATGGTACTGGCCGCCTCAGATGACCGCGGCGGCCCGTTCCTGCTGACCCCGGACAGCGGCGCCGAGCCGGGGATGCGGGTGCGATGAGCGATGAGGGCTGAGGGGTCAGGGCTGAGGGATCAGGGAAAGCGCCTTGACGCGACGGTCATCAACGCCCATCTGCCGCAAACCCAGTGCACGCGCTGTGGTTTTCCTGCTTGCCGACCCTATGCCGAGGCGATCGCCGCCGGCGAGGCGCCAATCAACCGCTGCGCGCCGGGCGGCGCGGCGACTATATCCGCGCTGGCCGCGTTGCTGGACCGGCCGACTCTGCCACTCGATCCCGCCTTCGGTATGGAGGCACCCAGGCAACTGGCCTGGATCGATGAGGCGATCTGCATCGGCTGCACCAAGTGCATCCTCGCCTGCCCGGTCGATGCCATCGTCGGCGCGGCCAAGCGCATGCACACGGTAATGCTCGAGGACTGCACCGGCTGCGAGCTGTGCATCGAACCCTGCCCGGTCGACTGCATCGAGTTGCACCCCGACCCCAGACCCGACACTCTCGCCCTGCCCGCCTCCGAACGTCCCGAAACCGTTAGCTTTCGCGCCCGCTACGAGGCTCACCAGGCCCGCGAAGCGGCTCGCCTGGCCGAACAGAAAGCGAAGATCGAGCGCAAGCGACGCGAGTTGCTGCTGAACACCGCCAGCCAGACCCTGGCCGAAGCGATTGAACGGGTGAGGGCGAGGAAGCGAGGTTGAGATTCAGTTCGTTTGGGCGAGTGTAACGCGGGTTGTAGTTCGCGCTTCGGGCCAGCCGTTTTA
>JBGTIE010000173.1:0-4475 GCA_041745855.1 Lysobacterales bacterium
CGCTGGCGGCGTCGAGCACCGCGATGCCGCCGAAGCCGCCCATCCACAACTCCTCCGGTCGTGGCTGCAGCATCACCAGCGAATAGGACGCTATCCCGGCCGCGCTGGCATCACTGGGAATGCGCTGCAGCGCGGTTCGCCCGGCGTCGATGACAAAGGCCCCATCCTGGGCAGTACCGACCGCAACCCGGCCATCGACCAGCCGTGTCAGCGACAGCAACTGCAGCCCGGCCAAGGTCGGCTGCGCCTGCGGGTCGGCAAACAGCCGCTCGAAACTGCCGTCGGCTCGGCGCCGGCTCAGCCCATTCCAGCTGCCGACCAGCAGTTCGCCGGCCAAATCATGCAACAGCGTCAGGATGCGCTCGTCGGTGCCACGGGTGCTCGGTCCCAGCCGCTGCGCAAAGCGCTCCAGAACGCATCTGGTTGTCTGGGTAGAGGGTACGGAAGCCAACCCGGCTGCCAGCGCCGGGCAGTCCGCGGGGCGATCGGCGCGCCAGCGGTTCAGCCCCGAACGGGTGCCGATCCAGATCGAGCCGTCACCGTCCTCGGCCAGCGCGCGGACATTGTCGTGCAGCAGGCCATCGTCCAGCCCGGCTTGGCGCTGCACGCTACTGAAGCGCTCACGGAGGGGATCGAAGACCCATAGGCCGTCGGCGTCGGTTCCCATCCACAAGCGACCGTCGCGAGCGACCAGCAGGGTCCGCACGAACACGCCGCGCGCACGCAGACTCGCATCGCCATCGGGCTGGAGTTCGAAGCGACGGAAGCGATAGCCGTCGTAGCGGATCAGGCCGCTCGGCGTGCCGATCCAGATGAAACCCTGCAGATCCTGCGCCAGCGCCGTGATGTTGTGGTCGGGGATCTGCTCGGCATCCCCGACCGTCTCGAAGTAGGCGTCGCCCCGATCGAGCAGGCTGGTTGCCGCAGCCGGCGCCGCCAGCCACAGCCAGACCAGCGACAGCCAGGGCCAACGCGGCAGGTAGAACATTGGCAGCGCGAGCTTCGGTGACATCGATAGATGGTAGCCCGAGGCAGGCGCCAGGTCGCGGACGAGTCGAAACGGTTGATTCGGGGAATTTGCGAAGCCCGAAGGGCCCAGGGCCCAGGGCCCAGGGCCCAGAAAGGTCAAGAGCCGACATCAGCGAATCAAAACGCGATGGCTGTCCGGCACCTCCACACTCGTCTCAAGTTGGCCCTGGACTGGGCCCTGGACCAACCGCGGCTGTTCTGGGTCCTTATTCGATGCGGTTCGTTTCTCTCACCGACATCCTACGCGCACTCCGCGCTCTTCTGGGTCCTGGGCCCTGAGCCCTGGGCCCTGCTCTTCTGACCCTCAGCCCTCAGCTCTGCTCTTCCGAGGCCCTCAGCCCCGAGTCAACTGCGCTTCGGCTCGTCGCTGCAGGACCAGCCGAGAAACTTCCAGTTGCCGCCGTCCCGCACCAGCGTATCCGTGCAGCGTCCATGGACGGTTTCCACCTTGCCGTCCACCGCCGACTTGCTGGCGGTCGAGTAGTAATAGTGGACCACCGCTGCGTGCTCGGTGACGGTGATAGCCAACGGCGACAGGTCATACATCACCATCTTGCTCACTGTCTTGCCGTGCTCTGACCAGCGCTGCAGGCGGGCCCGGTCGCGTGGCGCCGGATAGTTTGATCCCCAGCCACTCACGGCCGGATGGGTAGCATCCTCGATCCAGCCGGAGTCCTGCTTCAGGTCACGCTCCCAGGTATCCGCGGATACTTTCCACGCGGCCGTTTGCGCGTCGGTCCAGCTCTGCGCAAACAGCGACCCGCCAAACATTGACGTCACCATCAGACCGAATATCTGCAGCACTTTGACAGTTCTCATTGCGTACTCTCCCGATGATCCCCTGTCAGTCGAGTATGCGCCTAAGTGTGATGTGAGGCGCAGCTCAATCCCCCACCCGTTTCAACAACTGCTCCAGCGCGTTGGCCACGCGCTGGAACTCGACCGTTGCTTCGCGGGCCTTGGGCAGAGGGTCTTTCAGGGTGCCCTGGCGGGCGCTGTGCTCGATCTGCTTGGCGATGTCTGACAGTCCCATCGCGCCGAGATTGGCGCTGGTGGACTTCAGTGAGTGGGCCGGCGCGATCATGCCCTGGGCTTCGCCCATCTCGGCCGCCTTGTCGAGCGCCTTGAGATTCTTCGGGGTGTCTTCCAGATAGACTCGCACCAACGCGGTGAACTCGCTGCCCATGACCTCCAGCAGTTCGGTCACGATCTGCTCGTCGATGGCCGGGCCGCGTTCGCGCAGCTTGACCGGTTCGGTCTGGATCACCGCCTCGGGCACGGGTGTAGGCGCCACCTTCGGGACCGGCGAGGCCTTCTGCGAACGGGCGTCGCCGGGGAGCCATTTACGCAGCGTCTGCTCCAGCAAGCCGCGATTGAGTGGCTTGGACAGATAATCATCCATGCCGGCGGCCAGGCATTTCTCGCGATCACCGGCCATCGCGTTGGCGGTCATTGCGATGATCGGCAGGCGGGTG
Organism: Lysobacterales bacterium; assembly: GCA_041745855.1. GTDB lineage: Bacteria > Pseudomonadota > Gammaproteobacteria > Xanthomonadales > SZUA-5 > JAWLAT01. The sequence continues at coordinate 2,505 of JBGTIE010000173.1, forward strand.
AGGCTGCGCTCATCCTCCAGCATCCGCCGCGTTCGGGTGGCAGTGTAGCCGTCCATGACCGGCATCTGGCAGTCCATCAGGACCGCGTCATAGGCCTTCTGGCCGGCCATCTCCAGCGCCAGCTTGCCGTTCTCGGCGTGATCGTGGCTGAGCCCGATCAGGCTCAGCAGTTTCTGCGCCACCTGGCGGTTGACCGGATTGTCCTCGACCAGCAGGACATGGCCGGTCAGCGGTCCGGCCACCTGCACCGCCGGCGCCGACGGCGCCGACTCGACCCCCAGACGCTGCGCCTCCTCGATCAGCGAATAGCGCTTCTCGCCGGGCTGATCGATCTCCAGCACCCGGTTGAACACACTCTGCAGATCGCCCTCGGAGAAGCCCTTGTCGATCGCCTCGCTGCGCCCGGCGACCTGGACATCGGCCGGTACCGGCTCGTCGCCGGCCAGATAAACCAGCTTGAGCCGCTCCAACACCGGTTCGCGCACGACATTACGTACCAGCGCCGGGGCGGTATTACGCATGCTGGCGAAGTCCACCAGACACACATCGAATGCCCAGTTCTCGCCCAACGTGGCCGAAGATTTCAGCTTCGACAGGGCGTCGGCGGTCGTATTGGTGCTGATCTGGGCCAGTCCCCAGTTCTGCAGATAGGTGTCCAGCCGCTGCACCAGTCGCTGGTCGCTGCTGACGATCAGCGCGCGTGCGCCATCGAGTGTGCGGCGGGCCGAGGCCATGTCGCCGATGGCCTTGAGCATCGGTATGCTGAACCAGAAGATACTGCCCTTGCCCAGTTCGCTCTTCAGGCCAATCTTGCCGTCCATAAGGTCGACGATGCGCTTGCAGATCACCAGGCCCAGGCCGGTGCCGCCATAGTTGCGGGTGGTCGAGGCATCGGCCTGCGAGAAGGGCCGGAACAGCTTTTCGGCCACCACCGGATCGATGCCCATGCCGGTGTCGCGCACGACGAACAGCAATTCGCTGTGGGTACGCGTCTCGCCGCGCTTGGAGACCTGGATCGTCACCGTCCCCTTGTCGGTGAACTTGATGCCGTTGCTGACCAGATTGGCCAGCACCTGACGCAACCGGACCGGGTCGCCACGCACCGCCAGGCGCACACCCGGGTCGATCGTCGAGGACAGCCGCACGCCCTTGGCCTCGGCATTCTTCTCCATCAGCCGGACGACCGAGTCGGTCACCTCGCGCAGATTGATGCCGGTGGTTTCCAACTCCAGCTTGCCCGCTTCGATCTTGGAGTAATCGAGGATGTCGTCGATGATCCGCAGCAGGTGGCGCGCCGACTGATAAGCCGTATTGAGGTACTCGCGCTGATCGGGCTCCAACCGGGTATCGCGCAGGATTTCCAGCAACGGGATGATGCCGTTGAGCGGCGTGCGCATCTCATGGCTCATCGTGGCAAGGAATTCGCCCTTGGCCATCGCCGCCGACTCGGCTGCCTGACGGGCGGCATTCAGCTCGCCCTCGAGATTGCGTCGACGTTCCAGTTCGGCCCGCATCTCGGCCAGTTCCTTCTCCGCCAGCGCATTGAGCTTGGCCCCCGAGGGCGGCTCGCCAACGACCTGTGGCCGATCTGGCGCCACGTCACCGGCCTCGTTGACCAAGATCGAGGTGACCCGGCGGCTCACCAGCAAATTGGCGATGACCAGGAACACGATGATCGCCGCGGCCGCCCAGTCGGGTCGGCTGCCGAGCAGCAGGTGGAACAAGGCCGGCGTCAACACCAGCACCAGCACCGTGATAACCAACCACAACTGGCGACCGAACATCCACACTGCGGCTGTCGCCACACCGGCTACCGCAATCTGCACCGGCAGGTTGTACATGGCCTGATCAAAGTTGCCGAACAGGATCCCCGAACTGCCCCAGCACAGCGCGCTGAGCACCAGCGCCACCCGGGCCAGCGGCAGCGGCCAGCGCGCACGACCGCGTTGGGTCCAGCCGAACACCGCAACC
>JBGTIE010000174.1:0-1915 GCA_041745855.1 Lysobacterales bacterium
GGCGTTTTGTCGAAGGCGCGCGCGGCGCGATCGCGGAAGGCGGCTTCGGCGGCGCTGTGCCAGTCCTCGCGCAGATCTCGCAGATCCCTTCTCTGGGCGACCACCCGTTCACCGTCGACCAGTTCGATGCGCAGTCGCAGATGCGCAGGCAGGTCGACGTCGGCGAAGGCGGCCGCTTCGATCGGTGCGCCGGTGGTGCGGGTAAGAAAGGTAGCCAGCGCCTCGTTCAGGGCACCTTTCGGCAACGAATGGGCCTCCAGAAAAGCGCGCGCGAAATCCGGTGCGGGCACATAGTTGCGCCGCTGCGCCTTCGGCAGGCCCTTGATCAGCGCCACGACCTTCTCTTCGCGCAGGCCCGGCACCAGCCAGCTCAAGGCGTCCGCCGACAAACGCCCCAGGTCGGCCAGCGCCAGCGTCAGGGTAACGCCGTCGTCGCCGGCTTGCGGATCGAAGTGATAGCGCAGCGGCAGTTGCAGGCCGTCGCTGATCCATTGGTCCGGGAAGCGCTCCCACTCGCTCTGCACCGCGTCCGGAATGACCAGATCGGCGATGCTCAATTTGAGGGCCTCGCGCTCGGCCGGCTTGGCGCGCTTCAGCCAGGCGAGCAGGCTGCGTCCTTCGCATAGCGCCGGTGGCAGGCGCTGGTCGAACCAGGCCGCCATCTCCAACTCGTCGCGCAGCAATCCGCGTCGGCGCAGCTTCTCTTCCTTGCGCTCGGCTTCGGCGAAACAGCGCCGTTGCTGCTCCAGCACCGGATGGCGCAGCTTCCATTCGCCGCGGACCATGCCATGACGCAGGAACAGCTCGCGCGCCTGGTCCGGGTCGATCGGCGCGAGCCGCACCTTGCGTCGCTTGACGATCGGCAGCCCCTGCAGCAGCAGGTCCTGATAGCACCAGGCCTGCGCCTGATCGGCGTCCCAGTGTGGTTCATAGTGCTGGCTGGTCAACAGGTGGCCGGCCAGCGGTTCGATCCAGCGCGGATCGATGCGCGCCATCTGCAGGCCGTACAGGCGCTGGGTTTCGAGCAATTGGGCAGCCATCACCCAGCGCCCGCCGCTCTTCATCAGGGACGAGCCCGGGAACGGCCGAAAGCGTCGCCCGCGCGGTCCGCGGTAGTCGTGCTTGTCGGTGCGCTCGCCGACCTGGCTCAGATAGGCGCTCAGGATTGCCTGATGGAGCTGCTCGAAAGTGGCCGGCTCGCTGTTCATTGCCCAGCCGTCGGCCTTGAGCTGGAGCTTGAGCTGGCGGTGCAGCTCGCGCCATTCGCGCATTCGCGGGAAGGACAGCAGACGCTCGTTGCACCAGCTGCGCAGGCCGCTGGAGGTCAGTTCCTCGGCGGCGCGCTCGAAGTCCAGCCACAGGTTGACCCAGCCCAGAAAGTCCGAGCGCTCGTCTCGCCAGACCGCATGCCGCTGGTCTGCCTCGGCCTGACGCTCGGCCGGTCGCTCACGCGGATCGGCGATGCTCAGCGCGCTTGCGATGATCAATCCTTCGTTCAAGCCGGCGCGTTCATGCGTGCCGACCAGCAATCGCGCCAGCCGCGGGTCGATCGGCAGCTTGGCCATCTGCCGACCGACTTCGGTCAGCTGGCGCTTTTCATCCACCGCCCCGAGTTCGAACAGCACTTCCCAGCCTTCGTGCACCAGCCGGCGCGAGGGCGGATCAATGAACGGAAAGCTGGCCGGATCGCCCAGACGCAGGGCCAGCATGGCCAGGATCACGCCGGCCAGCGAGGACCGCAGAAGCTCTGGATCGGTGAAGGCGGGCCGGCGCTGCGCATCGAGTTCGGAATACAGCCGGATGCAGATGCCCGGCGAGGTGCGGCCGCAGCGACCGGCGCGCTGGGCCGCGGCGGCCTGCGAGATTGGCTCGATCTGCAGCCGCTGGACGCCAGTGCGGGGTGTGTAACGGTTGA
>JBGTIE010000175.1:0-6021 GCA_041745855.1 Lysobacterales bacterium
TGGTGTTCCAGATCGACGTCGTCGGCGTTGTCCCACACCGGTATCAGGCCCTTCAGGCCAGGGGAACGCAGTTTCAGGTTCCACGGCGGGGCAAAGCGCGTGCAGGCCCTGAAATCGGCGACCAGATCGCGGAAATAATCCTCGGGAGCATCCTCGGGCAACTGGAAGATGATCAGGCCGCCGACATGCATCGGCGTGTCGCGCGACTCCACCAGCAGCCATGACGCATCGAGTGGATTGAGTGTCTTGATCGTCATCGGAGCAGTTCCTCCCGGAGCCGGTCATAGCCTAGCGCGAAACGCGGGGGCTCAGGAATGCAGTCGGGACTCGCTAAGGCCACTTCCCAAGTTCAAGCTCATCTACCAAGCGAGCGAAAAGAGCAGTTCAACACAAAGGACACAAAGGACACAAAGGACACAAAGGAAGAAAGGAAGAGCTTTGATCATGGACGCCCCGCCGGGCCCAGCGACAGCTGCCGAGTGCGCTGGCCTAGTGGCCAGCCAACGATCAGTCTCTTCTGTTCTCCTCTGTCTGCTTTGCTTTGCTTTCCTTCGTGTCCTTCGTGTCCTTTGTGGTCAATCCGCTCTTCGGCTCTTCAGCTCTTCGGACTTGCGTGCAGCCGAGCGCCGCGCGCCTGTCCCCGACTCCGACTCGATTGCAAGGGAGAGCATTCTCACGCGGAGACGCGGAGGACGCGGAGAAAGAGCAAAGGCAGGTGATCAAGCGGGCGGCATTGGCTGCCAACTCAAAGCCTGGTCTGTGAGTGTGCATTCCGTCAAATATGTCGGGTCGCAGGGTTCGGTCTCCCGCGATTTGCCCCCGGACGAAATGGGATGAACCTATCCGGCAGACACTGCTCTACCTCCGCGTCCTCCGCGTCTCCGCGTGAGAAAAGCTCTTGCTCGCGGCGCAGCGACACTCCAATCGGGCCCCCGCCAACGCCCGTGCGACAATCTGCGATTGCGTCGACTTTGGGCGAACCTGCATGCGCCAACTCCAGATGATCCAGCACCGAATGTCCCCGTTCCAGATTCTGCTCGCCAGCTTCTCCCTGCTTGCCGCGCTGCCGGCACACGCATTGCAGACTCCGCTGCTCGATGGTCGCTGTTCGGAATATGCGGAGCTGGGCGCGCTTAGCCAGGATCTGGACCATGGGGTACGGCTGTGGATCTACCAGAACGACGACTATGTCTGGATGTGCCTGGGTCTGCCGGAGCTGAGCTTCGGTACGCTCGATCTGGCGCTGGACGCGCCCAAGCTCGATGGCCCGCGCGCGCTGCATGTGTCGGCGCAACTTGGTGAATGGCCGCTCGATCAGCCGGAAATGGCACCCCCGAATGCCGAAAGCCCGCTCTGGTGGCAGGTCCGTGGCTGGACCGCCAACACGCTGCGCTTCAATGGCCTGGAAGCGGGCGAGAGCGGCAGCACGGCCCGCTTTCAGCCATCGGAGGCGCGCGAACTGCAGTTCGCCAAGGCGCGATTCGGCATCGGCACCTGGCGCTTTCGCTTCGATCTCAATGCTATCAAGGGCGGTGACGGGCTATGGCACACGATCCAGTTTCCCGCCCCAAGGGACAACGAACGTCCGTGGGCCACGCTGGAAACCATCCGTCCGCCCGGATGACGCGACCCGCTGCGTCGGCCGGCGTGGCACGCTGGACAACTTCGCTCCATGCAACCAGCCCTCGTCATCGCGAGCCCCCCCCTTTCCGGCCCGGAAATGCACGCGGGCCTTGAACCCTCGTCGGGTCTCGCAATGACGATGGTATGGCTATGCTTGGAGCGGTTTCGCGCGTCACTCGCTCTGCCTGCGTTGGAGAAGGCTCGCAATGACGATCAATGAGCTACATCACGGGTATCTCGGCCGACAACCGTTCTTGCAATGGAGCTCGCAGATGGTCAGGCACCTGTTGTTGGTGAGCGTCATGTGGGCGAGCAGTGCAGCAGCGACGCCGCCAACTGAACCCGATCCGGTCCAGACGCTGCTCGCCGCCGCGCATGACCGCACCACCCGCGAGGTCCGCTACGACGGCAGCTATCTGCAGATCCCCTACCCCAACGGTGACGTCCCTGACGACATCGGCGTCTGCACCGATCTCATCATCCGCAGTTACCGCGCCCTCGGGCTGGACCTGCAGCGGCTGGTGCACGAGGACATGCGCGCGCATTTCGACGCCTACCCGCCGCTGTGGGGCCTGACCCGACCCGACCGCAACATCGACCACCGCCGCGTGCCCAATCTGGAAACCTACTTCCGCCGCCACGGCCAGAGTCTCACCATCAGCCGCGTCGGCAGCGACTACCGTCCCGGCGATCTGGTCACTTGGCGCCTGCCCGGCAACCTGCCGCACATCGGCATCGTCAGCGACCAGCTCAGCGACGATGGCGAACGACCGCTCATCTACCACAACATCGGCGCCGGCCCGACGCTGGAGGACATGCTGTTCGAGTACCCGGTGCATGGGCGGTATCGGTTTGGGGTGGAGCGCGAGTAGAGCGCGGACTCTGCGTGTTCAGGGCCCAGGGCTCAGGGCACAGGGCCCAGAGAAGCGGCTCTCGTCAGCGCCGAATTCTGCCGCCAGAAAGCCCAACCTCGGGGTCGGGGTCGGTATCGGTATCGGAATCGATCTTTGCCCGGCGTATCCAACGGCCTCCTAGCACACCTTGTAGCCACGCCGCCCCCCACGTTGTCAATATCACCACGATCGAGTGCGGCACTCCCTGAGGACGTTGTTGATGACTGCCCGGTACATGGCTAGTCGTCGATGGCCGGACCCCATGCCACTCTCGATTACGATACCGATACCGACTCCGACCCCGACTAACGGGGTCGCATCGCTGCATCAGTTTGACTCGCACCCCCTGGGCCCTGACCGCTGAGCCCTGGCCCCCGTTTCTTGATAGCCTTCGCCCCCTCACGCCCGACCTGGACCCTCCCATGAGCGCCAACGACCACCGCTTCGCCACCCAGTGCATCCACGCCGGGCAGGCGCCCGATCCGTCGACCGGCGCGATCATGCAGCCGATCTATGCGACCAGCACCTATGTCCAGACCAGCCCCGGCGTGCATCAGGGCTATGAGTATTCGCGCACCCAGAACCCGACTCGCGGTGCTTGGGAGCGCTGCCTGGCCGCGCTCGAAGGCGGTACGCATGGCTACGCCTTTGCGTCCGGGCTGGCCGCTGCGGCGACCGTGCTGGAGCTGTTGCCGGCCGGCAGCGAGGTGCTGGCAATGGACGATCTGTATGGCGGCACCTTTCGTCTGTTCGACAAGGTTCGGGCCCGGACGGCCGGTCTGAAGTTCCGCTTCATGGATCTGTCCAAGCCCGGCGCGGTCAGCGCCGCCGTCGGTCCGGACACGAAGATGATCTGGGTCGAGACGCCGACCAATCCGATGCTCAAGCTGGTGGATCTGACTGAGGTGGCCGCCGCCGGCAAGGCCTCGGGGGCGATCACCGTGGTCGACAACACCTTTGCCACGCCGATGCTGCAGCGGCCGCTGGAATTGGGCTGTGATCTGGTGCTGCATTCGGCCACCAAGTATCTGAACGGCCACTCCGACGTCGTCGGCGGCATCGTCGCCACCGCGCGCGCCGATCTGGCCGAGCAACTGGCCTTCCTGCAGAACGCGGTCGGTGCGATCCAGGGACCCTTCGACAGCTTCCTCGCCCTGCGCGGTCTGAAGACGCTGCATCTGCGGGTCGAACGCGCCTGCGACAACGCGCTGGAAATCGCCAGGTGGCTGGAGCGCCATCCGAAAATCGAAAAACTGATCTACCCCGGCCTCCCCAGCCATCCGCAGCACGAGCTGGCAACACGCCAGATGGGTGGGCGCCATGGCGGCATCATCAGCGCAGTCATCAGCGGCGGTCTGCCGGCGGCACGCACGATGCTCGAGCGCTGCGAGTTGTTCGCGCTGGCCGAGAGCCTGGGCGGGGTGGAAAGCCTGATCGAGCACCCGGCCATCATGACCCACGCCTCGGTCCCGGCGGAAAAGCGAGCCGAGCTCGGAATTCTCGACGGGTTCATTCGGCTGAGTGTGGGGGTGGAGGCGGTAGAAGATCTTATCGCGGAGCTTGAAGTTGCGTTGGGATAGGTTGATTTTAAAGAGGATTTTTGTTTCGATGGAAAAGAAACGTTAAAACCGCTCTTATCTCCTAAAACCTAAAACCTAAAACGTAAAACCTAAAACCGCTCTTATGACTACCGCGCCCCAACCGTGAACGCCAACTGGACCCAGGCCGACCGCGAATTCATGCAGCGCGCCCTGGAACTGGCCGCCCTGGGCCGCTACAGCGTTCGACCCAACCCGATGGTCGGGTGTGTGCTGGTCAAGGACGGTCGAATCGTCGGTGAGGGATGGCATGAGCGGGCCGGGGCGCCGCATGCAGAGGTGCATGCGTTGCGGCAGGCCGGGGCGGCCGCGCGGGGTGCGACTGCCTATGTCACGCTGGAACCCTGTGCCCATCACGGGCGTACGCCCCCATGTGCCGAAGCCTTGCTGGAGGCGGCTGTCGCGCGGGTCGTGGCGGCTCAGGTCGATCCCGATCCGCGCGTGGCCGGGACTGGCCTGGCGCTGCTGCGGGAGGCCGGTGTATCGGTCGACTGCGGCCTGCTTGAAGCTGAAGCGCGCTCGCTCAACCGCGGATTCCTGAGCCGGGTCGAGCGTGGCCGACCGTGGCTGCGACTGAAGCTTGCGTTGAGCCTGGATGGCGGCATGGCGCTGACGGATGGACGCAGTCAATGGATCACCGGCGAGGCCGCGCGCGACGATACACAGCAGTGGCGCGCGCGCGCCGGGGTGATCCTGGCCGGCATCGACAGTGTCCTCAATGATGATCCACGCCTGACCGTACGCTACAACCACGATCCAACGCCCGCGGCGACCATCCCACTGATCCTCGACAGCCGCGCCCGCCTGCCGGCCACTGCGCAGCTACTGCGATTGCACCGGCAGATCTGGTGGGCCCACGGCGGCACGCCGACGCGCAACGACGCGGTTAGCACTCGCTGCCAGCAACACCCAGTGCTGCACGCCCTGCCCTGCCCCCTCGATTCCAGCGGCCGCATCGATCTGGCGGCGCTGCTTGCCGAACTCGGCCGACGCGAAATCAACGAGGTCCACGCCGAAGCCGGCCCCACCCTCGCCGCCAGCCTGCTGCAAAGCGATCTCGTAGACGAGTTGCTGATCTATCAGGCCGGCAAGTTGCTAGGCAGCGGAGCGATGATCCCGTTCCAACGCCCAACCGCGCAGACCGTTCCGGAGCGCGAATGGCGAATCGAAAGCGTAGCGGATGTGGGCGGGGATTTGAGGGGGAGTTGGATAAAAGACAGTTTTAAGTTTTAGGAGATGGGAGCGGTTTTAGGTTTTAAGTTTTAGGTTTTAAGGTAAAAGCAAGAGCCGAGGCCAGGGCCAAAGCCACCACGTCACGCGTCAGGCACGGCGCTTCTTGCTCTTCGCTCTTACCCTAAAACCCAAAACCTAAAACCGCTCTTATCTAATTCCCCCCAAACTCTCAACAGTCACCGGCGAAGCAACCCGGTTTACAACTCTTTGGCTATCCGGCAACCCCGTCCCTTCCACGATCGCCCGCCATGCATGATCTGCCGCCTGATAGACGTAGGGCAGCAGCGGTACCTGGGTGGCGGTCAGGGCGGGGATGCCGAGGAAGGCATCGAAATGCTGCGCGTGCGGGACTTCGTACAGGCGTACTGCGTGGCCCTGGGCCGCGGCGGCCGATGCGTAGGGGCGGGAGCTGAAACCGATCGGCACCAGTCCGTCCTCCAGTCCATGGACGATCGCTACGCGGCCGCCGGGCCGGGCATTGCCGCGGGTAGCTTCGATGCTGGCGGCAATGACCGGATCGCTTTGGCGTAGCGCCTGGGCGCAGAGCAGCCCGGTCAGTGCGGGGTCGGTACCGCTGGTGCCTTGGTCGAGCAGCGCGATGCCGGCGGTGGGTGCCACGCCGGAGCCGTCGGCCCACCATAGCGAGCGGGCCGCCCGCGCGGTGGGCTGCGGCG
>JBGTIE010000176.1:0-1547 GCA_041745855.1 Lysobacterales bacterium
CCAGCCTGACCCCTCAGCCCTCAGCCCTGCTCCAATACGCTATCCTTATCGACGCCCAAAAACCCCCGAGACCACGCATGCCCAGTACCCGACCCGCCCGCGCCAGACCAGATTTCCCGCCGTTTGCGCTGGCGGCTGTGATCATCCTGCTTGCCGCGCTGGCGCGTTTGTTGCCGCATCCGCCCAATTTCACGCCGATCGAGGCGATGGCCTTGTTTGGTGGTGCGATGCTGAGTCGGCGCAGCTGGGCGATCGGCATTACGCTTGGCGCGATGCTGCTGTCGGATCTGATCCTCGGCCTGCATGCGCTGCAGCCGCTGGTCTATGCGTGTCTGCTGGTCGGGGTGCTGATCGGTGGCTGGATCGGTCCGGCCGCACGTGCCGGACGGGTGGCCGGCGGTGCGCTTGCCAGTGGCATGTTCTTCTGGATCGTCACCAATCTCGCGGTCTGGGCCACGTCGGGAATGTATCCGCTCGACGGCGCCGGTCTGGCGCTGTGTTTCGAACTGGCGCTGCCGTTCCTGCGCAACTCGCTCGCCGCGCTGGCGCTCTACAGTTTGATCCTGTTTGGCGCAGTGCATCTGTATCGCCGCTGGGTCGACCGCGGCGCGCTGTCCCGGGTCTGACCGTGGGTCACCGGCTGAGCAAGATCTACACGCGCACCGGCGACGACGGCAGCACCGGGCTCGGCGATGGCAGCCGGGTTGGCAAGGACACACTACGGGTCGAGGCCTACGGCACGATCGATGAGGCCAACAGCGCGATCGGGCTGGTACTGGCTTGTGAGATCCCGCAACGGGTGCGCGAGCTGCTGCTGGCGGTGCAGCACGAACTGTTCGATCTGGGCGGCGAGCTGTGCGTTCCAGGGATGCAGCTGATCGATGCCGACGACGTGCGTCGGCTGGAAGACGCGCTCGATGCACTCAACGCCGACCTGCCCCCGTTGAAGGACTTCATCCTGCCCGGTGGCGGCATCGCCGCAGCCCATTGTCATCTGGCCCGCACGATCATCCGCCGTGCCGAGCGCTGCGTGGTTGCACTGGCGCGGATCGAAGCGGTCTCGGCCGAGTTGCTCGGCTACATCAATCGGCTCAGCGACCTGCTGTTCGTCATTGCGCGGGTATTGGCGCGAGAGGCTGGCGCAGGCGAGGTGCTGTGGCATCAGACCAAGCGTCAGCGCGGCCGCCCGGCCTGACGTCGGCCGCTGACCACACCGGCGCCGACCCCTTGGAATCCGTAGAGGCGAGCATGCTGCCGCTGCTGCTTTACAGCCATCCCAGTTGCCTGAAGCACGATCCCGGCCCCGGTCACCCGGAGGCGCCGGAGCGCCTTGAGGTGGTACTGACCGCGCTGCAGCGGCACTTCCCGGCCCTGCCCGTGCAACAAGCACCTGCGGCAAGCGAGGAGCAACTGGGCCGTGCGCATGACCCGCGTCTGCTGCGCGGCCTGCGCCACATCACACCGAAGCAGGGCTGGGCCCGAATCGACGCCGATACTGCCCTATCAGCGGATTCGCTAGATGCCGCCCTGCACGCCGCCGGCGCCGG
>JBGTIE010000177.1:0-3008 GCA_041745855.1 Lysobacterales bacterium
CACCCCCGAGCCGACGGCCGCGTTGAACACGCGAGCCCCGTCCAGGTGCAGCGCCAGCCCGTGCGCATCGCAGAACGCGCGTGCCTGCGACAGGTAGTCCAGCGGCAGCGGCTGGCCGTGCCAGGTGTTCTCCAGGCACAGCAACCGGGTGCGTGCGAAATGCGGATCGATCGGCTTGATTGCGCGCCGCAGTGCGTCCAATGGCAAGGTACCGTCGTCGGCGTTCGACAGCGGCTGCGGCTGGATCGAACCCAGCACGGCCGCGCCACCGCCTTCGTACTTGTAGGTGTGCGCTTCCATCCCGACCAGATACTCGTCGCCGCGCTGGCAATGGGCGAGCAGGGCGCACAGATTGCTCTGGGTGCCGCTGGGCAGGAACAGCGCGGCCTCGAAGCCGAGTTCCGTCGCGAGCCGCGTCTGCAGCGCGTTGACGGTCGGATCCTCGCCATAGACATCGTCGCCCAGTTCAGCTTCATGAATTGCCTGACGCATCGCGGTGGTGGGCCGAGTCACTGTGTCGCTGCGTAGATCGATCATGGGTTTGGGGTTCCGGGTTGGGTTGGACGGATCGGGCGCGCCTGTGAAAATGAAGCAAGAGCTTTTTCAACACAAAGGACACAAAGGACACGAAGTAGAGCAGAGCAACATCTTCTTAAACTCCGGCGCACACGCGTCTCCATGAACCCATGACTAAGTTATTGATATTAAACTATGGTTACCACGCTGTGCTCTTCGCCCCAACAGGGCAGCACAAGTTAGCCTGGGGCAACGCCCCAGGTAAGCAGCGCGTCGATCCCGAGCCCTGAAGGAGCGCCCGATATCCGACTGTGCGGCAAGGCGACACGACCACGTTGACAGCGCGCCTTGAACCGCGCCGACGTTTCAGCAGCCGAATATGGGTCGCCCCTTCAGGGCTCTGGTTTCCGTTTTCCGGATTCCTGGGGCGTTGCCCCAGGCTAACTTGTGCTGCCCTTTCAGGGCGGTAAAGCAACAACGTTCTCCGTGTGCCTTGGTCGGGCCCCGGGTGGCCTCGCGTCACCGGCCAGCGCTCTGGGGTGAACGCATACGGCAGTCCAGAGATCTGAACCACAAGTGGAGCGAATCTCTGGATCGCTGCGGTCGCAAAGCTCCCTCGCGATGACGAGGGTTCATGGCACGTGTGCATTTCCGGGCCGGAAAAGCGGTCTCGCAATGACGAAGGCTGTATGCATTTCCGGGCTGGAGATGGGCTCTCGCGACTATCAATAGCGCCAGAGCATCCGAAGCGACACGGAGCGTCGCACTCCAAAAAAGCGCCGGCCGCCTCGCGCAGGGTAGACCGGGGCGAAGATCCAACCATGACGGGCGCGAGGGACCGGCCTACATTGGCTTCGGGCCGTCGTCGAACGTTTCGCGAACGCACCAAAGCAAAGGGGCGCCGAAGCGCCCCTTTGTTCAACACTTTGGGATAGTGATCAGCCGCGTGAGCGCAAGGTCACAGCACCCATGCCAATCAACAGCAGCAGCGCAGCCATCAAGATGCGGCTCATGTCGCCCATCGTCGGAACCGGAATGGCTTCCTCGGACGGCGGCGGCTCGGTTTGACCCGGGCAGCTGAGCGTCCAGTTGCGCGCCGTGGTGGTGTTGTCGCAGATCTGATTGCAGCTCAGCGTAGCCGTCACGTCCACGGTGGTGGCGTTGTTGCAGGCCAGAGAGATCGTGCCCTGATTGCTGGAGCCACCCGGGAAGTTGAACGAGATCGGGCTATTGGTGATCGAGAAGTTACCCGCGTTCGCGCCACCAAGGGCACAACCGTTGAAGGTGGTATTCACACCTGTCGTACCACCGGCATGCGTGACCACGATGCTCGCCGAGCCGGCCGAGAACGGAACCACGCCTTCAGGCGGAGCGAACGAGAGAACGCCACACTGGCCGGCGGTGCCGGGGCAGGTCAGGTTCCACGAACGAATCACCGCGACACCGGCCGACAGCGGACGGATCTCTTCGCAGGTCAGGCTCGCAGTCGCGACCCCAACGACGGGGGCTTGGCACGCGCACTGGATATCACCCGGATCGGCACCGCCGGGGGTGAAGTCAAGATGATTCGTACCACCGGCCGGGGTGCAGGAGAATATCGGCGGACTGAAAGGCGGAGAGACCTGGCAATTGGTCACACGAGCAGTCGCTTCCGCGCCCGTACCCGAACCACCCGTACCCGTCACCGCGATGGTGGCGTTCAACAACTGGCCACCCGAACCCGGGAAAACCACACTCGATCCCGGGGGCGGCATGTAGGTGAGGGTTGGGGGGACGTTGCCTGGGCCGGCGCTGACATTCACGAAGCCGCTAGTGGCCGTACAAGTAGGGGCAGCACCGCCGCCGGACACTGCGCACAACTGACCAGTTGCGGTGAGCGGAGTCGAGCCGTTGGGCGCAGCTGGGGCGATTGGGGCCTGAATCGTACACCGTGTCGTCGCAGCCGCTGGCAATGGATTGAAATCAAACACCACGACGCGGATCGTATCGGCATCAAACAGCGTGCAAGTCGAGCCAGCGCCGGCGGTAAGATTGGCCTGAGTAATCTGAAGGATTGCGGGATTGAAGTCGATATCCACCTGAGTCGAAACCGTTACGCCGTCACCAGCGAAGGTCACGGCGATGGGTCCAGCGGTTGCGCCAGGCGCCGCCGTCGCATTGCCCACTGCCCATGCGCCGGCAAATGCGCTGCTCGACATTCCGAGCAGCGCAAGCGCCAGCAATGCTTGCTTGCAATTTAGTATTTTCATTTTTGTCACTCCGTATCAGGGCGTATGAAACAGCTTATTACTTTGCGGAACCAGAACCAACCCGAGAATTTACGGCCACCGCCTTGTTGCTCGCGTCGGCCGCCAAGAACTCGGTCACCTCGACTTTCGCGCTGTTACTGCCAGCGACACTCACCTGACCCAAGGCCAGATGGCCCTTTGGCAAGGTCGAATTGGACAGGCTGTAAGCAAGAATGAAGAGACTTCCATCCTTGTTGAACACGC
>JBGTIE010000178.1:0-5217 GCA_041745855.1 Lysobacterales bacterium
CATGGCTGTGGGCCCCGGCGCTGCCATCGCTGGCCTCGGTTTGGGGTGGTCTATGGCCGGTGCTGCTCGGCGTCGCCGGCTACGTGCTCGTCCGCCGTAGTCGATACCGGACCATCGAGATTCCCGAGGGTGATCTGTTGCAACCGATCGAGCGCACTGTCGCTGCCCTCCTATCGCCGCTGCAACAGCTCGGCGAGCGCTGGCGCAGTTGGCAAGTACCAGGTGCCGACCCTATGCCCGGTGCTGACCGACTGAGGTTCGTGGAGCGCGTGCTGTCGCAGGTCGCGGTGGTGGGGATCGGACTGCTGGTCCTGCTGCTGGGGCTGTGGGCGGGGTTGGCTTGAAGTAGTTCCTGGAATGCACCTGCCCGCGGCCTCAGTCCCGCGACGGCAACAACCGCATACCTGCGCGCTTGGCAGCCTGCTTGTCAAAGGTGATGGTCGCTTGCGCGCCCAGGGAAAGGTGGCGCTCCGCGATCAGACAATCGGCAAAACCGGTACTGACCTGACGCCAGAGGTGAATAGCGCGCACCACCGCGCTCTCGTCTTCGAAGTGGAAGGACTCGGTGTCCAACAATGCGGCCAGCGCATCAAGGATCTGAGCTTTGGGGAACTCATAGCGGCTGCGCAGCACCCATTCCGTTTCGAGGAGCACCAGCAGCGAGATCAGCACCGGATTCCCGAGGCGTCGCTCGGACGCAATGAAGCGCTCGGCTTGATTACCCTGGGTGGCGTCGTCTTCGACCAAAAGCCGCAGCAGGACGTTGGTGTCGATCGCGTACATCGCTATCTCTTCAGGGGGTTATCTCTTCAAGGCAGCAATCGGCAAGCGCTTGTCGGTCTTGAGCATCCCGCGTAGTGTGGCCACCGAGCGCTGCTTCGCGCGCAC
The DNA here is from genome assembly GCA_041745855.1 of Lysobacterales bacterium. GTDB lineage: Bacteria > Pseudomonadota > Gammaproteobacteria > Xanthomonadales > SZUA-5 > JAWLAT01. The sequence continues at coordinate 889 of JBGTIE010000178.1, forward strand.
AAGCATGCTGCCGTCGGCAAGTTCCGTGAACACCAGACGGGTACCAGCTACCAGTCCCAGGCGCTCTCGCAATGCGCGAGGAATCGTGGTCTGGCCCTTGGATGTAAGCGTCGCTTCGTTCATGTCATTCCTTACGATTCGCCCATCTGTCGGAATCCTCGAACATGGGCGAGCGCCTGTCAAGCCAAGAGCTTGTTGAGAACTGATTGACCACAAAGGACACAAAGGACACGAAGGAGAGCAGAGCAGAGCAGCGCAGAAGTGCCGGGGCGCGATTCAAACTGATGCAGCGATGCGAAGTCGGGGTCGGGGTCGGAATCGGAATCGGAATCGGAATCGAGAGCGCCATCGGGTTTGGCCATCAACGACTAAGCTGTGTACCGGGCAGTCATCATCAAAGTCCTCAGGGAGTACAGCCGTACTCGACCAGATGGTAGCGATGCTGACGACGCTTGGGCGGCGTAGCTACAAGGTTCACGAGGGGCGGTCAGATACGCCGGGCAAGCATCGATTCCGATACCGATTCCGACCCCGACCCCGAGGTGAGCTCCCTGGTGATTGGCGCAACAGCACGCCATGGAAAGGCTGCCGTGCCCGGCGGGGCTCCAACATCAAGGCTTTTCCGCTCTTCCTTTGTGTCCTTTGTGTCCTTTGTGTTGAATGCTCTTCTCGCTCTTGAGTCTCACGCCCGTAGATAGTCCTCAGCCAGCTTGTTCAGGTGCTGGCGTTCGCCGTCACGCATGAAGGGTGCGAGCAGCATCATGACCTGGTAGATGCCGCGGCCCAGTTCGGGTTCGGTGCGGCTGCTGATCTGGGGCCGGATCTGCTCGAAATTGAGCCAGAAGGTCGTGGCCATCGCGATGTTGTAGGCCAGCGCCTCGATTTCGACCCGGCTGGCGTTGAGCACGCCGGTCTCGGCCAGGCCCTGACACACTTCGACGATGCTCTCGTGGGCGCGCTTGAGAATGCGCGCAAAGCGCATCTTCAGTTTGCGCGAGCGCAGCAGCAGGTCGACCAGGTCGCGATAGAGGAAGCGGAACTCCCAGATGCACTCGAACACCAGGTGCAACTGCAGCCAGATGTCCTCCAGTTCGGGCGGACGGTCCTCCGGCGCAAGCATCGCCTGGTCCATTCGTTCCTCGTAGCGCTCGAACAGATGCTCGACGATGTCGTCCTTGTTGCGGAAGTGGTAGTACAGATTGCCCGGGCTGATTTCCAGTTCGTCGGCGATGTGGTTGGTCGTGACGTTGGGTTCGCCCTGGTCATTGAACATGGCCAGACTGACGGTCAGGATCCGCTCGCGGGTCTTGTTAGGCTTGGCCGCCATGTCGGTGTCAATCCGATCGCGGGGGAGGTGTCAACAACGGGGTGACCAGAGGCGCGGAGCCTCCGGCAATCGTCATGGACGAGCAGGGCGGGAGAGGCATGCGAGCAACTACCGGCTAGAACTCTCCGCCCAGACGGCGGACCAGATCGACGTAGCCCTGCATCGCTTCCTCGCTGCTCTTGCCCTTGAGCTTTTCCCAGGCTTCGTATTTGGCGGTGCCTACAAAATCGAAGAAACCCGGCTTGGGACCACTGACATCGCCCTCGGTGGCCTGCTTGAAGAAGCTGTAGAGCTTAAGCATGGTTTCGTTGTCGGGCCGTTCGGGAAGTTTCTTGGCGGCTTCACCGGCGGCTTCGAAATCGCTTTTCAAGTCGGACATGCAATGGGCTCCTGTAGCGGTGTGGATACCGGCGAGCGGGGCCCGCCATTGGTGTCAGTGAATAGCACGCGCAACCAAAGTGGTCAATTTGTCTTCGTAGTGCTTGGCGTGCGGCGTACGCGGCAGCTATCTTAGGCCGGCAAGGCAGCGCTCGGCCGGGCCTGCCAGAATCATCCATGGGGAGATGCAGATGAGTTATTTCGTCACCGGCGGCACAGGGTTCATTGGTCGCTTCCTGATCGGCAAGCTGCTGGCACGCAAGGGGACGGTCTATGTGCTTGCCCGACGCGGATCCAAGGCGAAGTTCCAGGCCCTGCAGGAGCTCTATCCGGACCAGGCCGATCGGCTGGTTCCGGTATGGGGTGATCTGACCAAGGCAAGGCTGGGGCTGAAGGCCGACCAGATCGCCGAACTCAAGGGCAAGGTCAAGCATCTGTTCCATCTGGCGGCGGTCTACGACCTGGCCGCGTCAGCGGAGTCGCAGCAGGCCGCCAACATCGACGGCACCCGCAACGCGGTGGAACTGGGCGAGGCGATCGAGGTGGGTTGTTTTCACCATGTCAGCTCGATCGCCGCCGCCGGCCTGTACAAGGGTACGTTCCGCGAAGACATGTTCGAGGAGGCCGAAGGGCTGGAGCACCCGTATTTCCGCACCAAGCACGAGTCCGAAGGCATCGTCCGGCGTGAATGCGATCGGCCTTACCGGATCTACCGGCCGGCGATCGTGGTGGGTCATTCGCAGACCGGCGAGATCGACAAGATCGACGGGCCGTACTATTTCTTTACCCTGATCAAGAAGATGCGCGAGATGCTGCCGCCATGGATGCCGATGATCGGCTTCGAAGGCGGGCGCGTGAACATGGTGCCGGTGGATTTCATCGTCGATGCGATGGACCACATCGCGCACAAGCGCGGCCTGGACGGCGGCTGCTTCCATCTGACCGACCCGGCGCCGCGCCGCGTCGGCGAGATCCTGAACCTGTTCGCCCGTGCCGGCCATGCGCCGGAGATGACGATGCGCATCGATTCGCGCATCTTCGCCTTCGTGCCGGCCGCGGTGAAGGGTGCGCTCGGGATGTTGCCGCCGGTCAAGCGCATCTCACGCCACGTGCTGAGCTCGCTCGGCATCCCGCAGGACATGCTGAAGTTCTTCAACTACCCGACCCGCTTCGACAACCGCCAGACCGAGGCGGCGCTGAAGGGCTCGGGAATCAAGCTGCCGGACCTGCAAGACTACGCCTGGCGCCTGTGGGACTACTGGGAACGCCATCTGGACCCGGAGCTATTCGTCGACCGTACGTTGACCAGCCGGGTCAAGGACAAGGTGGTGCTCATTACCGGCGCGTCTTCGGGCATCGGCCTGGCCACGGCGATCCGGATGGCCCATGCCGGCGCGCACGTGGTCATGGTCGCGCGCGATCCGGAGAAGCTGGAGGAGGCGCGGGCCGAGGTCGCCAGTCACGGCGGCAAGGCCTTCGCGATGACCGCTGATCTGGCCAGTCTGGAAGCCTGCGACGAACTGGTGGCCAAGGTGCTGGCCGAGCACGGTGCCCCAGAAGTGCTGGTCAACAACGCCGGCCGCTCGATCCGCCGTTCAATTGCACTGTCCTATGACCGCTTCCACGATTTCGAGCGGACCATGCAGCTGAACTATTTCGGCTCGCTGCGGTTGATCATGGGCTTTTTGCCGAAGATGACCGAGCGTCGCAGCGGTCATATCGTCAACATTTCCTCGATCGGCGTGCTCAGCAACTCACCACGCTTCTCTGCCTATGTGGCGAGCAAGGCGGCGCTGGACGCGTTCTCGCGCTGTGCGGCGAGCGAGTTCTCCGACGCCAATATCAACTTCACGATCATCAACATGCCGCTGGTGCGCACGCCGATGATCGGGCCGACCAAGATCTACGACAACGTGCCCACCCTGTCGCCGGAAGATGCCGCGCAACTGGTCGCCGATGCCGTCATCAAACGCCCGCAGCGCATCGCGACCCGCCTGGGCATCTTCGCCGAAGTCCTCCATCTGCTCGCGCCGAAGGTGTACGAGGTGGTGATGAACACCGCCTACCAACTGTTCCCGGATTCCGCCGCCGCCAAGGGCCAGAAGGGCGGCTCGGACGCACCGACCTCATCGGAGCAGGTGGCCTTTGCGGCGTTGATGCGGGGGATTCACTGGTAGGCGGAGCAGGGCTGAGGGCTGAGGGCTGAGGGGTCAGAAGAGCAAGAGCACGGGGCCGAATCGCCCCGCTTCGCCGCCCTAGGATGCCGGTCAGATCCGCGAATCCGCATCAACAGGGTCCGACGGCGCTTGGGCCGTCATGCTCTCCTGGGCTCTGGGCTCTGGGCTCTGGGCTCTGCTCTTCTGACCCGTGAGCCCTGAGCCCTCAGCCCTAAAAGAAAGAGCCCGTCAGCCAGCCGGTCGGGGAGGGCGAACGGCGAAACTCCAGGCTGACGGGCATAACTGATCGTTGCGAGCGGGCACTATAGGTGCGGGCGTCCTTGCCCGCGGATCCCCGCAGGGATCCGGTACATCCGTTTGTTCAGGCCTTCGTGTCGCTGACCGGCTTGGTCTTGACGCGCGGGGCGCGGCGCGGCTTGGCCGGGGCGCTGGCGGTCGCGGTCGGCT
>JBGTIE010000179.1:0-6804 GCA_041745855.1 Lysobacterales bacterium
GACGACGCGCCGCGAGTCATCGAGGGCCTGCCGGCGATTGCGATCGGGCAGGAGCAGACCGGTTTGTTCGACGTGGCACTGCACCCGGACTACGCAAGCAACGGTCGCATCTACTTCAGCTATGCGGCCGAGGACCCGCAGGCGGCCGGCTACTACATGACCGTCATCGCCACCGCGCAGCTGCGTGATACGCGCCTGACCTCGGTCGAGGTCCTGCTTGAAGCGGAGCCCTACGGCTGGTCGCCGTCGAACTTCGGCGGTGCCCTGGCATTCGACGATGAAGGCTATTTATATGTGGCCATCGGCGATCGCTCCGAGCACGATCTGGCCCAGCGCGGCGACCGGCTGCAGGGCAAGATCCTGCGCCTGCACGACGACGGCCGCACGCCGAAGGACAATCCTTTTGTCGACGATCCGGCCATCGACGACCGTATCTACGCGCTCGGCGTGCGTAATCCGCAGGGACTGGACTTCGATCCACCCAGCGGCCGCCTGTACCAGGCCGAACACGGCCCGCTCGGCGGCGACGAGGTCAACATCATTGTCGCTGGCGCCAACTATGGCTGGCCGACGATCACCTACGGCAAGACCTATGCAATGGAGGACATGGGCGTCGGCACCCATCAGACCGGCATGCGCCAGCCACTGTTTTATTACCTGCCCTCGATCGCAGCCTCGCCGCTGCTGGTCTACCGTGGCACGATGTTTCCCGAGTGGGACGGCGATGTGCTGGTCGGTGCGCTGAAGGGCCAGCACGTTAGCTGGCTGGACGTCGACGACGAAGACGGCCGCGCCGTCGTGCGCAGCGAGTATCCGATCCTGGGCGAACTGGCCGCGCGCATCCGTGACCTCAAGACCGCCGCCGACGGCTCCGTCCATATCCTGACCCAGAGCGGTAATCTGCACCACCTGCACCGACCGCCCAAAGCCGAGCAGACCGGCGCGCCGGTTGACCCGGCCGTCATCTACGCCCTGGTCTGTGCCGGCTGCCACGACCACGGCGCCTACCAGGCCCCCAATCCGACTGTTGCCAGCGAATGGACCGATATCCTGGCCCAGCCGATCGAGCAGACCCGCGCCCACACCATCGAAGGCAAGGGCAACATGCCCGCCAGAGGCCTGTGCGAAATCTGCACGGACGAGCATCTCAATGAAACGGTGGACTGGTTGCTGGAGCGAGTGCGCGGCCAGTGACATGGCACTGGCCTCACCAGCGCCAGTGATTGGCGTGGCCCGATGGGCTTAGGGTCCGCGCAACAATAACTTCCTGCATTCGGCCGCCCCTGGACCACGCCAGCGGCGTTGCGCTTCTTGGCAAGGGGGACCGGCCATTCCCTGCGAAGCGCGCCTTGCTGGCGAGGCCCAGGGACGCCCTCGGTGCAACGGAAGTTATTGTTGCGCTGACCCTTAGCGTGTGGTCCCGTTGCGCACCCGTTCCATGTAGGCGGCCAACTCACGCTTGACCAGCGGCGCCAGCAGGTACATGCCGATCAGGTTGGGAATTGCCATGATGAACAGCAGGCCGTCTGCAAGGTCGACGATGGCCGACAACTGCATCGTGCAGCCGACCACCACCATCACCAGATAGAAGCCCTTGAACCCGTACAGCACGCCCTTGGACTCGCGCGCCAGGTAGCTCGCCGCCTTGGCACCGTAGTAGCCCCAGGTGATGGTGGTGGAGAAGGCGAAGAGCAGAACCAGGAAGGCCAGCAGGTAGGGGAACCAGGGCAGCACGGAGGCAAAGGCGGCCGAGGTCAGGCGCACGCCTTCCACCCCGTCGCCGCCAACATATGCACCGGTAATGACGATGACGAGCGCGGTCATCGTGCAGATGATCACCGTGTCGACGAAGGGCTCGAACAGCGCCACCATGCCGGCGCTGACCGGCTCTCGGGTACGGATGGTCGAGTGAGCGATCGCCGAGGACCCCAGACCCGCCTCGTTGGAGAACGCGGCCCTGCGGAAGCCCATGATCAAGGCGCCGACCATGCCGCCGGTCACGCCTTCCGGGCTGAATGCTCCTTCAAGGATGATCATGATCGCCGCCGGGATATCGGCCACGTGCACGGCGAGCACGAACAGGCCCGACAGGATGTACAGCGCGGCCATGCCCGGCACCAGCTTGGCGGTCACCTTGCCAATGCGGCCGATGCCGCCGATCAGGACGGCGCCTGCGAGGGCGGCATAGACGATGCCAAACAGTGCCGCCTTGTCATCCAGGAAGCCGCCCGTGATGCCGGCCATCTGGGCATAGGCCTGGTTGGCCTGGAACATGCCGCCGGCCCCGATCGCGCCGAACATCGTGCACACCGCGAAGATCACCGCCAACACGATCCCGAAGCCCTTGAGCTTCGGATAGTGCTCGCCGATGCCACGCGAGAGGTAGTACATCGGTCCGCCGGAAACGGTGCCGTCCGGCTTGACCAGGCGGTAGTGCGTGCCCAACGTGCATTCGACGAACTTGGTCGCCATGCCGAGGATGCCGGCCAGGATCATCCAGAAGGTCGCCCCTGGGCCGCCCAGTGTGATCGCCACGGCCACGCCGGCGATGTTGCCCAGGCCCACGGTGCCAGACACCGCCGAGGACAGTCCCTGGAAGTAGGTCACTTCACCGGGCGCCTTGGGATCATCGTAGTCGCCGCGCAGCAGGCGGAATGCGTGAGTGAATCCGCGGAAATTGATGAAGCGGAAGTACAAGGTAAAAATGATACCGGCCAGCACCAGCCAGCCGACGATCAGCGGGAAGTCGGTACCGTTGACCGGTACTGCATAAAAGATCGCCGAAGAGATGGCATTGGTTACCGGGGTCACCGCGGCGTTGATCCGCTCGTCGATGCCAGGTTCGGAAGCCTGGGCCAGCGCCGCCAGAGGCGCGAGGCAGCCGGTCAGCAGTGCCGCAACATGCTTGATCACGAACCACTCCTCAGCCGGAGAAAGGCGCGCAGTCTACAGCACTGCTTCAATCCCACACAGAGGCCCGCAGGCCGCGATTGATCGGCCGATGTTCGACGCTTCAGTCACCCGCTCAGTGCTTGACGAACAGGCTGCACGCGCCTTCCTCCGCAGTGCCGGTGGCGGCCCGCATCAGACCGAACAATTCGCGCCCACTGCCCACCCGGTTGCCCTGCTGCGGTGGCAAAGCAGGTGTGCGCGCTTGCCATTGCGCCTGATCGATCTGCACCTCGATGGCACCGGCGACGCCTCACCCGCTCGCTGGCGCTGGCCGGCGACTTCGCGCAGCATGCCGGCATCGTGATCCGGCCAGTGGAGGCCATCGATGTCCGCACTTGCAGGCGTTCGGGTCCTCGACCTGTCGCGCATCCTGGCCGGTCCCTGGTGCGGCCAGTTGCTGGCCGACTACGGCGCCGATGTGGTGAAGGTGGAAAAGCCCGGCGACTGCGATGACACCCGCCGCTGGGGCCCGCCATGGTTGCAGGACGGCGACGGCCAGAACAGCGACGAGTCGGCCTATTTCCTGGCCTGCAATCGCGGCAAGCGATCGGTGGCAATCGATTTCACCCAGCCCCACGGTCGGGCGCTGGTGGCCAGCCTGGCAGCGCGTGCGGACGTGCTGATCGAGAATTACAAGGTCGGTGGGCTGGCGAAGTATGAACTCGACTACGTCCATCTAGCGGCCCTGAACCCGCGCCTGGTCTACTGCTCGATCACCGGCTATGGCCAGACCGGGCCCTACGCCGATCGTGCCGGCTACGACGCGGCGATCCAGGCAATGGGCGGCCTGATGAGCCTGACCGGCGAGCGTGATGAACTGCCTGGCGGCGGGCCGCAGAAGGTCGGCGTCGCCGTAGTCGATCTGATGGCCGGGATGTATGCCACCAGCGCAATCCTTGCCGCCCTCCACCAGCGCGAGCGCAGTGGTCGCGGCCAGCATCTCGATGTGGCCCTGCTCGACACCCAGGTGGCCTGGCTCGCCAATCAGGCCAGCAACTACCTGATCGGTGGCGTGGTACCACGCCGTGAAGGCACCGCCCAACCCAATATCGTGCCCTACCAGGCCTTCGCCTGTGCCGATGAATCGCTGATGCTGGCCGTCGGCAACGATGGCCAGTTCCGGCGCTTCGCGTCGGTCGCCGGCCACCCGGAGGCCGGGACCGTTGCTTGAGGGGGGATACTCAGCGGGCTTGCTAAACCCAGACCCGGGTGCTGAACGACGAGGTCGGCGACCTCCAGGTTCGGGCCAAGGGATTCACAGGGTCATCCACTACGCGGGTTGAATAGCGCGCATGGCGCGGAGACCGGTTTCGAGTGGCATATAGAGCGTCAGGGGGCGATCGGTTATCGGAACAAATCCCCGAACAAGATAGAAGTCTCGTGCCTTGAAGTCGGCAGCCTCTACTACCAGCGCAAACACGCCACTTTGCTGGCCAACAAGCACCGTTCGCTTGAGCGCATCTATCAGCAGCCAGGTTCCGAACTGCTTGCCTTGTTCGCGCGTGTCCACCGCGAGTCGGCCCAGCAGCACGGCCGGGATAGGATGTCGGGGCAATGTTTTCCCGACATCCACGCTCAACAGCTCGCGGTCGATTTGACAATTGCTCAGGCTGTAGTAACCCAGAATGCGTCCCGGATCGGCCTCGGAAGTCAGTACAAAAGTGCGCGAGATCCGCTGCGCTTGATGCTTTGCGGCTTTGGTCCGGATGAACTCGTCGAGATCTGGATTTCCGCACCGGAAAGCAGTCCGATCATGCGCAGACTTGTTGAGCGCGCATATGATCAGCGCCACTGGATAGCAGCGGTTTCGTAGTCGCGCATGGCCAGGATCAACGCCGCGGTTGGCTGCGGCGGATTGGCGAGCGCGTCAAGCACATCCTGGTATGCCTCGGCCGTTACCGTTAGATGCTCGGCTTCAGCAATCACAGTGCGCGCTCGCTCGAGGGCTGGCGCGAGTACAAACTGGCTTAGCTTCACCCCTTTCAAGCGCGCAGCATGAGCCAGCACCCGCTTCTCATCGGGCGGCAGTCGGATATCCAGGCGATCAGTCGCTGCGTTCATCGGCATGCTCGGGGTAATCTCCGTACATTGTACGGGGAGTTGGCAACAGCGACAAGCGTGGTTCATGTCGCGAGCACTTCTACGCCATCGCGGCCAGGATTGTCCGTCGAGTCGTCGTGGACCACACGCCACAAGAGCAGGGACAAGCGCGGTGGCGGCCTGCCGCTGGTACCGCTGGCGAACCTGACCGAGGATCAGACTCCAGCCCTGGACGAGACTGTGGACTGGATCAGCATCGATCAGGCGCTGCAGTTGCTTGAACGCCGGGATGAAGCCTGCACGCGCTACCGCGCTTCAATCGCCCGGCTCGGGAGGTCGGTCTCTCGCGCCGCCGAGCGACGACTTTTGCCCTGTAACTGCCAGCGCGGAGTGAGATGCACGAACCCCAAGAATTCCACTGACGACCAACGAAAGCGACAAGCCCCACCTGGGAGCGCTGGCATCCTGCCGGCTAAAGGTGCAAAGCACGAACCTCACGACAACGAAGTACCACAACTCAGGCTTCAACTCATCGCTTCGAACAAAGTAAAGGAGCCGGCAGGTTGCCGGCGCTCCCAGGTGAGCTTCGCGACTACGCATGAGGACTAGGGCAATCGACGACCCGACGCTCTACTTTGGACTGCGGCGCTCCGCGCCGCTTTGGATGCTCTTGCGGCAACGCGCGCCAACGCCGCGACGGCTCGCAATACGCCGTGGCCGAGATAAGCGAGACCCCGCAGCATCGCGAGCAACGTAGGCCGGTTCCTCGCGCCCGCGCGCTCCGATTCACACCCCGGTCCACAATGCGCGAGGCGGCCGGCGCTCTTTGGGTCCGACGAGCCATATCGCGACTTTGATTGACGACCCAACGCCATCGTCGGCCAACTGCTTCGCATGTACCACCCACCCTCTTCTCGTTTCGTCACACTCGCCAGTGCCGTAGACTCCATGCCGCTCACGTCAAATACACACGCTGCCAATGGACCAGTCCAACCCTGCCGTGACCGACCTGCTGGGCCGATGGCGGTCCGGTGATCGCTCCGTCGAGCCGGAGCTGATGACCATCGTCTATCCAGTGCTACGAGAAATCGCCGCGGCCCATGTGCGACGCAGTTCCGGGATGATGACCCTCCAGGCGACCGAGTTGGCCCACGAGGCTTACGAGCGACTGGTCGAGCAGAATCAGGCGCAATGGTCCTGTCGCGAGCACTTCTACGCCATCGCAGCCAGGATCGTCCGTCGAGTCGTCGTAGACCACATGCGCCACAAGAGCAGCGACAAGCGCGGTGGCGGCCTGCCGCTGGTACCGCTGGCCACTCTGACCGAGGATCAGACGCCAGCACTGGACGAAACCGTCGACTGGATCAGCATCGATCAGGCCCTGCAGGCGCTCGAACGCCGGGATGAAGCCTGCGCGCGCGTGGTGGAACTGAAATTCTTTTCCGGCCTGGGCACCGAGAAAATTGCTGAAATCCTGGGCAGCTCCGTTGCGACGATCGGTCGCCAATGGCGCTTTTCCCGCGCATTTCTGCGAAGGCATCTCGATGACATGGCGGTACCTCACTGAAGTCATTCATTTGCTGGTTGGGGACATTTTTCATGGCTGAACATGACGCCGCTCGAGTCATCGCGCTGTTCGAGGCTCTCGTTGACCTGCCGCCGGCAGAACAGAAATCCTTGCTGAGCGAACAGTGCGCAGACGATCCCGAGTTGCTCGCCGAGCTGCGCGGACTGCTCGCAGCCGACCAGCGCGTCGGTGCCACGACGGCGCGCCCGATTGCCGACGAACTCGCGCAGATGGTGCTGGCGGCG
>JBGTIE010000180.1:0-11913 GCA_041745855.1 Lysobacterales bacterium
GGCGGCGGCGGCGGCGGCGGCGGCGGCGGTGGCGGTTCCAGGAACACCACGTCCACGGTCGGGTCCGGTTCCTTCTTCTCCAGCTCCGGCGGCTTTACCGGAAGCAGCAGCAGCCCGATGATCACGACGTGGGCCGCAAAGGTCAGGGACAACGCGAAGATCTTGCGCCAGTTAAGGCCGGTGCTTGCCTCGGAACCGTTGTTGATAGCCATGCTTACGCCCAGGATTCAAGGTGAACGGCGGAGATCGCCAAACGGCTGCGACGACCGCGGGCCTCCGAAGGCTCCGCGGCGCAGTCGAAGAGGCGGGAAAGTACACCAAGCACTCGTCCAGCCACAAGCCGCCTGACGGTGAAGTGGGTGCTCATCGTCCCATTGAATTCAGCAACTGCTGGGAATTCTGGCGGGATTCGTCGAAGCCCAGGCCCTTGCGACAGGACTCAGCAGCGGCGCTGGTCTTGTTCTGGTTGACTTGCGCCAGACAGAGCAGATACCAGGCATTGCCTTCCTGCTTGAGCTTGCCCTTGCCCATTGCGGTCTGGATCGCCGCCTCGGCTTCGCCGTCCTTCTCCTGATCAAGCAGGATATGACCCCGTTGCATGTCTGCGTGGCCATCATCGGTACTCAGGGCGGCGGCTTGTCCGAACGCGGCAAGCGCCTCGTTCAGCTTTTCCTGCAGGTAGAGCGCATCACCCAGGTCAGAATAAGTGCGGGCGTCCTTCGGCAGCATGCCGTTGGTCATCCCTTCCTCCAGGGCCGCAGCCGCCGCCGCGTACTGTTCGTTCTCGAAGTAGAGCTGATAGAGCTGCTGCCACTGCACATCGCTGACGAGCCAGCCCTTGCCCTTGGCGTCCTCAAGTACCGCCAGTGCCTGCGCATAGTTGTCGGCCTCGACGTAGGCTCCCGCCTCCATTCTGAGGAACTGGCCGCGCAGCTCGGGATCGTCGATGAAACGCGTCTTCTGCTCGCGCGCGAAGGCCGCCGCATCATCGAAGCGCTCCAGCTCATACAGGCTGTTGGCCTTGAGCTGCGACCACGCAGGTTGCGGCTCCTCGCCGGTGGCAAAGGCCTTGTCCATGGTTTCGATGGCTTTTTCGTAGTCGTCCATGTAGTAGTAATTTTGCGCCAGCATCGCCCAATGGTTGCCGGTCACGACATTCGCATCGGATTCCCAACGCGCAAACCATTCGTTGGAGGTTTCATAGGCCTCTTCCTGACTGTAGATCTGAGAGATGATCAACATCGCCTGAAAGTGTTCTGCATTTGGCAGGATGTCCAATGCCACGGCCTGCTCCAGATAACTGGCGGCCTCGCGCATCTGCTCCCGATCAGCGGCCACCTGCGATCGCAGCTGCAGGGCTTTGGCGCGCTCGTAGTTGTTGACCTTCGGTTGCGCTTCGAGCTCTGTAACCTTCGCCAGCACGCCATCGAAATCCTCCGCACGGATCAGCTCGAAGGCCGCGATGAGCAGGTCCTGGCTCTTCTTGCTGGACGTTCCGGCGTCCTTCGGATCGACCCGACCGGTCTTGCTCGCTGCGGCGGTTTCGTCGCCCTTTTTCTGCGCCTGCGCCGCATCGATCGGCAACAAGCCGATGAGCAGCAACATCGGCAGAAGCGCCCAAAGATTCTTTCCAGCCATGATCTCCCTCCCTAGTGTTCTACATGCGGCCGAACCGCGTTCAGCGTACAGCTTTCCAGCGTCGAGTCTAGTGCAGCATCTGACTGCTGGGGTTAAGAAACTTCATAACGCGATACGCCTGAACAGGGGCCACGCGCTCCGTCACGCCGGTCCTGCCAGGCCCCGTTCAGCGCTTGCCCTTGCTCAACGGCAAGTTGTCAGCAATCCAGGATTGCAGCCCGCCCTTGAGCACATGGACCTGGCTGAATCCTGCCTTGACCAGCTTGGATGCGATGGTTCCGGCAGTCAGGCCGGTCTTGCAGTAAAGCGCGATCGGCTTGTCCCGCAGTACGGCCAGTTCCTTGCTGTCCGGATCCACCTGCGACGGCGGCAGGTGGCGCGCCTGGGCGATATGACCGCTCTGATAGTCGGCATGGGCGCTGACATCGAACAGGATCATGCCCTCGTCGTTCATCAGCCGCACCAACTGGGCCGGCGTGAGCGACTTGAAGCCGCGGAAACGCTGACTTATCTCCCAGCCGATCCACGCCAGCAGGAGGCCGACGAAGGCCGCCGTCAGGAGCGGATGATTGGCGATGAATTCAGGGAGACGTTGCATGCCGCTCTCCTTTGAGGGGGCGCGGATTATGGCGAAGCGGGAGGACAAAGGCGAGCGCGGGCGACAAGAGAGCGCGAGTCAACGTGGTGCCGTGATGGATCTGCGGAATTCCAGGGCCCAGGGCTCAGGGCCCAGGGCCCAGTCAAGCGCCGATCTCCAGGCAAGTGCCCACCAGTTCCGAAGCGGCTGTTGATCTTCTGGGCCCTGGGCCCTGAGCCCTGGGCCCTCATAACGACACAGAACACCCGAAACACAAGCTTGACCCACACCCACCCACAACGCGCCCCATCACCCCTTCTCCTTCAGCGTGATCGCCTGGGCGCCGTATTGACCGAGCTGGGTGCGTACCTGCTCGACCTCGCGTGCGCCAGCGAGCGGACCGACCCGGACCCGGAACCACTCGGCACCATTGATCGTCACCGGCTGGATGCTGGCCTGCACGCCAAGCAGGGCGACCTGTGCCTTGAGCGCTTCGGCGTCTACGCGATTGCCGAAGCTGCCCAGTTGCATCAGGAAGCGTTCGTCGCTGTCGGCAGGGGTAGGGCTGCTGCTTTGCTCCCGGATCTGGGCGTCTGGAATGACTACCTCCATTTCCGGCAGCACCGAGTAAAAGTCGTACTCGCGCCGCTCGGGGGCCTTGCGGCTCCCGGCCAACTCGGCCAGGGGCGCTTCGCCCGACGCCGGGGCCTGGGCGCTCGCGTCCGGCCGCGGTTGCGTCTGCGGCCAGCCTTCGCGCAGGATCCAGGCCAGCGACAGCAGAAAACCGATCAACAGGCCGGTGAGCAACCACAGCCAGGCCGGATACGGGGTTCGTTGCTGACTGCCGCGGATGGCCTGTTTTCTCTTTCTGGCCGCCATCTGTCGTCATTCTCCAGGGTCGTGGGCCTGTCACCAGGCCAAATCAGGGTTTGGAACCAGTCGCCTCGGCGCAAGCAGTGCATTCAAAGTCGCTCCGGCGCGGCGACGCCAAGCAGTTCCAGGCCATTGTGGATGACTTGCTGGGTGGCGCGCAGCAGATTCAGGCGGGCATTGCGCAAGTCATCTTCCTCACACAAGACCCGAACCGCCGAGCCGTCATAGTAACTGTGCAGGCGATGTGCCAGTTCACGCAAATAGGTAGCGAGCAGGTGCGGAGCGCGGCTGTCGGCGGCGGCTTCGACGATCTCCGGAAAGCGCATCAACTCGCTCATCAGTTCGAGTTCGGACGGATGCAGCAGTTGGCCGCGAGCGGCATCTCCGGCGGAGAGATTGTGGCTCTGATGGCGCTCCTGCAGGCTGCGGAAGACGCCGGCGATGCGGGCGTGAGCGTACTGCACGTAGTACAGCGGGTTGTCCTTGTTCTTTTGTCCCGCCAGTTGCAGATCGAAATCCAGCGGCTGGTCGTGGTCGTGCATGACGAAGAAGTAGCGACAGGCGTCGCTGCCGACCTCCTCCCGCAGCGCGCGCAAGCTGACGTAGTCACCGGAGCGGGTCGACATCGGCAGACGCTCCTCATCGCGCCGGATGCTGGCCGGCTGGACCAGCACGATCTCCAGCTTCTCCTCGGCCAGCTCCATTCCCCGTGTCGCCGCCCGCAGCCGCGCGATGTAGCCATGATGATCGGCCGCCAGCACATAGATGACCCGCCCGTAGCCACGTTCGAACTTGTCCAGCAGGTAGCCGATATCGGACGCAAAATAGGTCGGTTGACCGTTCGAGCGCACCACCACCCGATCCTTGCCATCGCCCAGCGCACTGGCCTTGAACCAGGTGGCCCCGTCCTCGCTGCGGTAGATGTGGCCGCCTTGCCGAAGCCGGTCCAACGCCTCATCGATGCGGCCGCTGGTCGTCAGCGAGCGCTCCGAGAACCACTGGTCGAAGTGCACGCCGAAGGCGGACAGCTCATTGCGGATGTCGCGCAGGTTGGCCTCCAGCCCGGCGCTGCAGAGCTGATCGAAATCCGTGCCCAGCATGTCGCGGGCGCGATTGATGAGTGCGTCCAGGTAGGTCTCGCCGACGCCATCCTCGCCGTCGGCGGGAAGATCGGCGCTGATCTCGAAACCGCTGCGGCGGTAGCGGTCTCCACCGACCCGCTTGATCTCGCGCGCGATGTCGTAGACGTACTCGCCGCGATAGGCCCGGGCCGGAAAGGGCAGCGTCAGACCGATCAGTTCCAGATAGCGCAGCCAGACACTGACCGCGAGCACCTCCACCTGGCGACCGACATCGTTGACATAGTACTCGCGGTGCACAGCCGCGCCGCGCGCTTCCAGCAGCGCGCAGATACTGGCGCCAAAGGCAGCGGTTCGGCCATGGCCGACATGCAGCGGTCCGGTGGGGTTGGCGGACACGAACTCGACGATGATCGATTCGGGCTCGGACTGCTCGTCGACGCCGTAGTCGGCGCGAGTTTCCAGCACCCGCCGCACGACGCCGTGCAGGCAACTGCTGGACATGCGGAAATTGACGAAGCCCGGCGCGGCCACGCTGACCTTTTGCACATGGCGTGAGGGCAACATCGACTCGACCAGGGCCTGGGCGACCTCGATTGCCGAGCGCCCGAGCGGCTTGGCCAGCAGGAGACCTGCGTTGCAGGCGAAATCGCCGTGCTCGCGATGGCGGGCGCGCTCGATCGAAAACTCGAACTCCTCGGGGATCGCCCAATGCCGCTCGCGCCGCAGGTCCATCAGGGCCTGCTGCACCAATTCGCGCAGATGTTCTTTCACGACGCCCGCAGACCGCTCAAGGGGCGCTTATTGTATGCGCCCGGACCGGCCGTCGTGGCCAGGCGGTCGCATTGTTTGACGGTGCACAGACAATCAATTACTTGGCGTACCTTTCTAAGGTTGCACTTCAGGCTCCAAACGGAGGTCCGCGGGCCAGCGAGGGTTTTCCCGCTTGTCCACACAGGCTGTGGATAAGGTTGTGGACAGGGCTGCGGCGGGTACTCCCAAACCGCGTCGCTGCAACAAATCCTTCACGCTGGCGATTTCTTGACCAGTCCGGATAAAGCCTGCTCAGTCAATGACTTGCGTTCCGAAGGACGGATGTGAATGGTCCATCCAACCAGCTGACGCTGGACTGTGCCGAGAGTGATTGACCTGTGCATGAAATCCTGTCGGGGGTGCCGCCTAACGCCCGCAGCCGGCCTGGACGCGCCCTGCCGATTGTCCTGCGGGCGTAAAAAAACTGTCATCAACGATCCCTAGACTGTGGTCAAACGCCCACCGCTCTCGGGACCAGACCCATGTCATACCGTCGGACCGGACTGCCCCTGGCAGCCGCCGTGATGTTCCTTTGCCTCCCGCTGGCCGAAGTTCGGGCGCAGGAAGTCGACACGCTGGCCGCCCAGCTGATCGCCTTGCGCGCCGAAGTCGAAGGCCTCAACAGCGAGTTGGTCATCGCACGGGAAGAAAATCGTACCGCGATGGCGGGCCTGAGCACCCAGAAGGCCGAGCTCGATACCGCGCTGGCGCGGCAGCAACTGACCCTGCGGCAGATTCGGGGGAACCTCGATGAACGGCTGCAGCTGGCCTCGCAGGCGGGCGTGGCGACCGATGTGCTCAAGCCGGTCCTGCTCGATGCCGTCGATCGGCTGAACACCGCCATCACGCGCGGCATACCTTTCAAGCGCGAAGAGCGCCTGGCCGGTCTGAAGGAACTGCGCGATCAGATTGAAACCGACAAGCTGGCCGCTCCGCGCGCTGCCAACCGACTCTGGGCCTTCCTGGAAGACGAGTTCAGGCTGACCCGCGACAACGCCATCCAGCGCCAGACGATCCGCCTCGGCGACGAGGCGATGCTCGCCGATGTGGCCAAGATCGGCACAGTGATGATGTTCTTCCGCACCGACGACCGCCGCTTTGGGACGGTCCGCCGCAGCGGCAGCGAGTGGCAGTTCGTGGTCGCCGACGACGAGGCCGAACGCAAACGCATCGCAGCATTGTTCGATGCTCTCAACAAGCAGATCCGGCAAGGCTTCTTCGAATTGCCCAATGCGCTGATCGCCGGAGGTGCGCAATGAGCAATCTGGATCACCGGTTTTCGTGGGCAATCGCCATTGCTGCGCTGCTGCTTGGCGCCGGCCTGCACGGGCAGGCGCAAGAGGCCACCGCGCCAGCGCCACCGGCGCCGACCGAAAGCGCAGCGACGCCCGCGGTTGATGTTGATGCAGCCTATCGCAAGGAGTTTGCGTTCCTGACCACGCAAAAGCGCGAATTGAGCCGGCAAATCGCAGCCATTCAAAGCGATGCTGAACGGCAACAGGGGCAGCTGCGCAACGAGGTCTCGGCGCTGCAGGCGCAGGTGATGGCGGCCGAGAACGAGGCCGAGCGCCTGGCCGACGAGCTCAGCCTGGCCGACCAGCGTACCCTGAGCAATCAGGAGAACAGTGACCTGCTTGCGGCCACCTTCGGTCAGGGCAGCATCACCCTGGAAGGCTTCGGCATCGATCTGAACGCCGATCCGACCTTCGCAGAAGCCGACGATGGCAGCAAGCTGCAGCAGTTGCTGCGCGCCGGTGAGCGAGTGCTGGCCGAATCGAGCCGGATTGCGGTCGAGCCCGGCACCTTCTACCTCAATGACGGCAGCGAGGTCAGCGGTCAGGTCGTACGGGTCGGCAATATCGCCCGCTATGGCGTCAGCGATCGCGGCGCCGGTGCCTTGGCGCCGGCCGGCGGCGGCAGCTTCAAGCTCTGGCGCGATAACTCCGAAGACAGCGCGCGCGCGCTGGCGCAACAAGGCAGCATCGACACGTTGCGGATCTTCCTGTTCGAAAACCCGAACGTGGCGGTGGCCGAGCCGGAAGCCAAGACGGTCGTCAGTGAAGTACGCAAGGGTGGCATCATCGGGCTGGTGATCGTTAGCCTGGGTGGAGTGGCGCTGATCCTGATCATCCTGCGCGCGATCTTCCTGTCCAACGCCGGATCCAGCATCCACCAGATCTCCGAGGCGATCGAGCCGCTGCTCAAGCAGGGCCGGATCGACGACGCCATCGCCACCACCAAGCGCTTCAAGGGCTCGGCCGCGCGCGTGGTGACCAGCGCCCTGCGCAACCTCGATCGTGATCGCGACCATCTGGAGGACATCGTCTCCGAGGCGATCCTGCACGAGAACACGAGACTGAACCGCTTCGGCTCGGTGATCCTGATGATCGCCGGCGTCGCCCCATTGCTGGGCCTGCTCGGCACCGTCACCGGCATGATCCAGACCTTCGCGGTGATCACCGAGTTCGGCACCTCCGATCCCAAGCTTTTGTCCGGCGGTATCGCCACCGCGCTGGTGACCACCGAGCTGGGCCTGATCGTGGCCATCCCCTGCCTGCTGTTCGGCAACCTGCTCGGCGGCTGGGGCGAACGGCTCAAGGACGACATGGAGAAGGCCGCGCTGAGCGTGATCAACGTGTTCAAGGACCAGCCGGCCTTGCCGCGCGCGGCCTGAACTGACGAATCGATGAGTCACTGAACCCATGAATCCGGGTACCGCCGAAAATCCCTTCGCCTCACTGGAGTTCTATCTGAGCTCCGGCGGCTTCGTGATGCCGGTGCTGGTGCTGATCACGATCGTGCTCTGGTATGGCATCGGCTATCGCTGGCTGCTGCTGGACCGCGGCACCCAGAAGAGCGTGCGGGTGCTGCTCGGTGGCTTGCAGCGCGGCAAGTCGCTGCCGGGCAAGGGCATCGTGCCGCAGGCGCTGGAGCGCGGTCTGGCGATTGCCCAGGCGCACCAGGACGAGTTGCGCGAACGGCTCGATCTGGCCTTCATGGACTTCGAGATGGCGATCAAGCGCTACGCCCGGGTCGTCGGCACCCTGGTCGGGGTGGCGCCGCTGCTGGGTTTGCTGGGCACCGTCATCGGCATGATCACGACCTTCGAATCGCTCGGTGACATGACCCTGTTCAGCCAGTCTGGCGGCATCGCCAGTGGCATCAGCACCGCCCTGTTCACCACCCAGATGGGCTTGATCGTGGCTGTTCCGGGCCTGATCGCCAAAAGTATCCTGGACCGCCGGCAGCGGCAAATCCACATTGATCTGGCCCAGATCAAGGATCTGCTGTGCAGCGAGCGGCCACAACTACCGAGGACCGCAGCATGAGCATCGGCCGCCGCGAGCGCCAGTCCAGCGAAGGGTCGGTCGACCTGACCCCGATGATCGACATGACCTTCATCCTGCTGATCTTCTTCATGGTCAGCACGACCTTCGTCAAGGACATGAAGATCGACATCGACCGGCCCGGTGCAACGACGCAAGTCGTGGCCTCGACCAAGGCGGTACGGGTCTACATCGACAAGCAGGGCGAGGTGTACCTGGAGGGCGAGTCGGTCCGGATCTGGACCCTGCAAAGCCGCATCCGTGATCTGCTCAAGGCCGCCACCGGCAAGTCGGTGCTGGTCGTCACCGACGAGCAGGTGCCGTCTGGCCGGCTGGTCGAGGTGGTCGATCAGGCACGCATGGCCGGAGCCGAGGATGTCGGCGTGGCCACTTCGGCCGAGGCTGGCGAGGGCTGAAGGCGATGACCGTCGCCAGCAACAGTGAGCGCACACGCATACTCGGTGGCGTCGCCGGTGCCATCGGTGGCACCGCGATGGTGCTGGGCTTGCTCGTCTACATGAACCAGCAGGCTGGCGGACCGAAGGACGCCGACGGCTTGAGCGGCACCCAGGTTTCGGTCGAGAAGAAGGAAAAGCCGCCACCGAAGCAGCCGGCCAGGCCGCCCCGACCCCCGCGCCAGCAGCCCAACCGCGCCCCGGCGCCGCCTTCGGTGGATCTGTCCTCGATGCTGTCCGGAATGGATTTTGGCTTGCCTGGCTTCGACAACGAGGACCTGTCGGCACTGAACGATTCCTTGCTCGGTGACGGTCGTGACGTGGTCATGACCGACGACTCGGTCGACGTGCCGCCGCGGCCCACCCTGCAGACCCCGATGCAATACCCGGTCCGCGCCAAGGCCCAGGGCATCACCGGCTACGTCACCCTGTCCCTGCTGATCAGCCCGACCGGCCAGGTCGAGAACGTCAAGGTGCTGGAGTCCGAACCGGCCGGCGTGTTCGAGGAAACCGCCGAGGCCGGCGTACGCAGCTGGAAATTCGAGCCCGCCAGCTACAAGGGCGAAGCCGTGCGCGTGTGGGCCAAGCAGCGGGTGAGGTTCGACTTGTCATGAAGGTGCTGCGCCAGTTGATGTTACGTGGCTCCGATGTTGCAAGGGCCCAGGGCTCAGGGCCCAGGGCCCAGGGAGCGAGGGCACAGGGCTCAGGGCACAGGGCCCGGGTAGCCAGAGCGCAGCGGACTTGCGGCTCTTTCTGGGCCCTGGGCCCTGTGCCCTGGGCCCTCTGGCTTCTGGTTGCCTCGATCTTCCCGAACGCCGCACTCGCCCAGGACGACGTCGACTATGTGGAACTGGCTTCGCTGCTGGTCCGCGATGGCGAATATGATCGCGCCGCTACGGCCTTGGCGGAGGTGGATCCGGCGGTTGAAGGGGTCGATCTGGTCAAGTACCACACGCTGCGGGGCTTGATTGCGCTGTCGGGTACGCCGAGCGATCCGGCCGCGGCGATCGAGGGCTTTCAGGCGTCCATCGATGCCGGTCAGAGTGAGCCGTCGATCTATCTGTTCCTGGCCCAGGCGCAGTTCGGGCTGGAGCGCTATGCGGACGTGCTGGCCACGCTGGCGCTGCCGGCGGTGGCCGAGAGCTTTTCCCAGCTGGCCAGTGTCGAGCTGATGCGGGCGCAGGCCAACTGGCTGCTCGGCCGCCATCAGGCCGCCTTTGCGGCGCTCGCCGCCGGTCAGCGCAAGTTTCCGGCCAATACGCAATTTCTGCGCCGGCAGGTGTTCTTCCTGATGGATCTGGGGCTGTACCAGGAGGCCGCCGCCAACGGTCGGGCCTATCTGGCCCGCAGCGAGGGCAAGGTCGAGGACTATGTCGCGATCGGCGCGGCGTTGCGCCGCTCAAAACAGCTGAACGAGGCAGTCGGCTTCCTGGAGACCGCGCGGCTGAAGTTCCCGGGCGACGAGAAGGTCGTCAAGGTGCTGGCCGCGAGCTATCTGGATCTGGGCCAGCCGCTGGCAGCGGCCGAGATCACCTATATCGCCGCGCTCGCCAACCCGGCCTTGCTGGTCGAAGCGGCCGAGCTGTTTCGCCGCGCCAAACAGCCGTCCCGCGCGCTGATGTTGAATGCGCAGATCAGCGATCAGGGTTCAAAGTTCAAGCAGCGCCTGGGCATACTGGTCGAGCTGGAACGCTACGCCGAAGTGGCCGCGATGGAACGTGACCTGATCCGCGCCGGCCTCGGCCCCGACCAGGAGCTGCGTTACGCGCTGGCCTATGCCCACTTCAAGCAAGGCGATTTCGCCGCGGTCGAGCGCAACCTGCAGGTCATCACCCGACCCGAACTGTTCCGCAAGGCAACCGAATTGCGCCGGATCATGGTCGATTGCGAAGCCGAGCGCTGGAAATGCAGTTGAAGCCGCCGATGAGACCGTCCATGCATACACACGACAGCCTTGGCGCACGGCTTGGTTCTGGTCAGCGCCCAGCGTCTGGTTCCGAGTCCAGGACAGAGGGCCCAGGGCTCAGGGCCCAGGGCCCAGGGAGCGTGAAGCCCCGTCGCCGGCTGTTGCCCGCGCTTATCCTCGCGGTGCTTGCGCAGACAGCGATCGCTCCAGCCGCGCTGGCCGCCGATGCGCAGGTCGATGTCTATGCCTTCGATGAGATGGGCGCGATCTCGGATCTGACGGTGCAGCTCGATGACGGTCCGCGCATTGCGCAGGACGAGTTTGGCGCCCTGACCCTGCGCCTGCCGGCCGGCGAGCATCGCTTGCGGGTCTATCGCGCGGACAGGTTGCTGAGCGAGATTCCGGTCACTACGGTCGAAGACGAGATTGCACAGATCATCGTCAACCTGCCGCGCCGGGGTGATCCGCAGATTGCCTTCGAGAGCTCCGCCGGCAGCACGCTCGGCACACTGGCCCAAGACACCCCGAGCGGTCCGCCGGGTCTGCTCGAAGGTCAGATCATCAGCGTCGAGGACGGCCAGCCGATCCGCGGTGCACGAATCTTCGTCAGCGGCACGCCGATCGACGTCCAGACCGACGCCGAAGGCCGCTACCGGATCGAGCTGCCGCCGGGCGACTATTCGCTCAGCGTGCTGGCCGCTTCCTTCAACGCCCAGACCATCACCGACATCCAGATTGCCAGCGAACAGACTGCGACCCGTCCGATCGAGCTGACCCCGGCGGGTCTGGAGTTGCCCGACTTCGTCGTGCTCGAGCCCTTCGTCGAGGGATCGCTGGCGGCTTTTGTGGAAGAAAAGCGCAGCTCCTCGGCGGTTACCGACGTACTCGGCGCCGAACAGATCTCCCGCGCCGGTGATTCGGACGCCGCCGGCGCGCTCAAGCGCGTCACCGGCCTGACCCTGGTCGACGGCAAATTCATCTACGTCCGCGGCCTGGGCGAGCGCTATTCCAGCACCTTGATCAACGGTGCCCAGGTGCCCTCACCCGACCCGACCCGGCGCGTTGTTCCGTTGGATCTGTTCCCGACCGAGATTCTCAGCGGCATCGTCGTACAGAAGACCTACGGTGTCGAGATGCCGGGCGAGTTCGGCGGCGGTACGGTGCAGCTGCGCACCCGCGGCGTGCCAGAGTCCTTCCTGCTGCGCGCCTCAGCAACGATCGGCTTCGTCGACGGAACGACCGGCGA